>DUCL01000136.1:0-683 GCA_012959845.1 Candidatus Poseidoniales archaeon | reverse complement strand
GGTGAGACACTTTCTACTGAGGAATTAATGCAACTTCAGAGTAATGATTGATTGCTTTTCAAGCGAACATATCAAAGACCCCTTTCAACACGAGAATAATTAGAGGCAACGCCATGTTATCAAAGGACGATATCGCTGAACTTGTTGAAAATTATGATAGAATGAAGTTGCGCATCGGTATGACTGCATCTCATTCGGCCCTAGATATCTGTGATGGGGCCATCGAAGAGGGGTTTCCAACTGTTGCATACTGCAAAGAAGGACGCCACAAAACTTATGCAAATTACTTCAAAGCACATCGCTCATCTTCTGGAAGAGTATTTCGTGGAATGGTCGACAAAGCAATAGTAATGCCTTCATTCAATGATGTGATGAATGCAGATATGCAAGAGCAAATGCGCAAGCGTAATGTAATCTATATCCCAAATCGCTCTTTTACTTCCTATTCGTCTATTGAGGATGTTGAAAATAATTTCAAGGTACCGCTATTTGGTTCTAGAAATATGCTACGAATGGAAGAGCGTACCGAAGAGCAAGATTACTATTGGATTCTGGATAAAGCAGGATTGCCATATCCTGAAGCAATCGCAAATCCTGAAGATATTGATTGTTTGGTAATTGTAAAACTTCATCACGCTCAAAAGATTCTGGAACGCGGGTTTTTCACATGTGCTTCATTCCAA
>DUCL01000135.1:840-3297 GCA_012959845.1 Candidatus Poseidoniales archaeon | reverse complement strand
GTCAACAATGTTCTGACCTTTTCAATGGCTGCTGCTATCATGCGTGAAGGCGGTAGTGTGGTTGGAAGCATTGGAACAGAGCGAAGTAAAGGAACAGTCGTTGCTCAGATTTCTGGTGATGTAGGAATACCAACTTGTGTCGAAGTACCATTTGGCGGTAGTGTTGCTGACCTATTCAACAATCATTCAACACTTGATGATGTTGTAGCAGTTCAGGTAGGAGGCCCACTTGGAGGAGTCTTTGCCACTAAAGAATTAGAAAATATTGAACTTTCATTTGAAGGATTGACTTTGGCCGATGGGTTACTTGGCCATGGTGGTTTTGTTTGTTACGGTTCTAATTTCAAACCACGCGCAGAAGTAATTGGTTGGATGCGTTTCTTCCGCGATGAAAGTTGTGGCAAATGTACGCCATGCCGAATCGGCACCCAAAGAGCACTTGAGTTGCTGGAAAGAATTGGAACAGATTCAGAAAAAGAGGGCGACCGCACTCTATTAGCAGACCTTGATGAAGTGATGACTGAAACTTCCTTGTGCGCACTGGGTGGACTTGCAATGAATCCAGTGCGCTCTACAATGAAACGCTGGCCAGCTTCCTTTGGAGGTGAAAACAATGAGTGAACCATTCTTGGTAACTATTGATGGCCAAGAGTTTGCAGGTCAACCAGGTCAAACCATTATGGAGATTGCAAGAGATAATGGAATTAACATTCCAAGTCTTTGTGATTCACCACAACTTGATTCATTTGGCTCATGCAGAATGTGCGTTGTTGAGATTGATGGTCGGCGAGGAACACCATCCTCTTGTACAACTCCAGCCGATAATGGGATGGTAGTTTCAACAACTTCCGATAAACTGTGGAGATTGAGAAAAGGTATCACTGAACTCTATGTTAGTGAGCATCCGCTCGATTGCTTAACCTGTACTGCAAATGGTGATTGTGAATTACAAGATATTGCGGCAGATGTTGGTTTGAGAGAATTGCGTTATGATAACGAGCCTGCCTGTGAAAGCGTTCCAATAGATGAGTCCAATCCATTCTTTACATTTGATGCAAGCAAATGTATTGTCTGTTCACGTTGTATTAGAGCATGTGATGAGACTCAAGTAACCCATGCTCTTTCCATAGACGGGCGCGGCTTTTCCAGCAGAATCATTGCAGGTGTCGATGAGTTATTCATGGATTCTGATTGCGTATCTTGTGGTGCTTGTGTAAACGAGTGTCCAGTTGGTGCGCTTGAGGACCGAGTTGAACGCTCCTCAGGGATTCCTGATAAATGGGTTCGAACAACTTGTGCATTCTGTGGTGTTGGTTGTCAATTTGATGCTGGAATAAAAGGTGGCAAATTAGTTACAATGGTTCCTGCTGCCGACTCACCGGTTAACCAAGGCCATGCATGTGTAAAGGGGCGATTCGCATCAGCCTATATCCACCACGCAGACCGACTTAAATTCCCGATGATTAGAGAATCAATTGACGATGAATTGCGCCAAGTTTCTTGGGATGAAGCCTATTCATTTATCGCCCAACGCTGGAAGCAAATCAAGGCCGAATCCGGCCCGCACGCTATCGGTTCAATCACTTCCTCACGTTCAACCAATGAATTGAATTATCTCGGTTCAAAATTAATGCGTGCAGTTATTGGAACTAATAATATTGATAATTGTGCTCGTGTTTGTCATTCTGCTACAGTAAAGGGAATGATGACTGTATTCGGCGCTGGAGCTGGAACGAACAGTTTGGATGATATTGACCACACCGATCTTCTCTTGGTCTCAGGATGTAATCCAATACACGGACACCCAGTTACTGGTTCACGCATTCGTCGCGCTCGTATGCGTGGGATGAAGATGATAGTAGTAGACCCTAAGGCTACTGAATTGGCGCAAATGGCCGATATCCACGTTCAATTGCGCCCTGGAACAAATGTTGCACTCTTCCAAGGACTCGCCCATATTATCTTGCGAGAGAATATGCAAGCAGATTCACAATGGCTTGATACACGAACTGAAAATCTCGCCCCATTCAAGGCAATGGTACAAGATATGACTCCCGAAGTTTGTTCTGAAATTACAACAGTGCCTGTTGAAACCCTAGAAGCCGCGGCGATTTACTATGCATCTGTGCCTTCAGCAATGGCAGTTCACGGTCTTGGAATGACTGAACATAGTCATGGCTCAGAAGGGGTCATGGCACTCTCAAGTCTTGCACTTCTTACTGGAAATGTTGGTCGCAAGGGAACAGGAATCAATCCACTTCGCGGTCAAAATAATGTTCAAGGCTCTTGTGATATGGGGGCATTACCAAATGTCTACACAAATTATCAATCGGTTGCAGACCCAGAAAACCGTGCAGCATTTTCCAAGGTTTGGGGGGTCGAAGCACCGGCAGAACCGGGACTCACATATCCTGAAATGCTTAGGCAAGTAGAATCAGGAAATGTTCGTTCACTATA
>DUCL01000135.1:0-721 GCA_012959845.1 Candidatus Poseidoniales archaeon | reverse complement strand
TCATGTGTGAAACAGCAAAGTTGGCTCATGTAATTCTTCCAGCCGCTTCTTTCCTTGAATCGGATGGAACATACACCAATGGAGAGCGCAGAATTCAGCGGGTAAGAAAGGCGATTGAATCTCCAGGTCAAGCCAAGCAAGATTGGATTATAGTTTCCGAATTAGCAGAAGCACTCGGACATCCAATAATTTCATCAAACGATGTTTCAGATATTTGGGATGAATTAGCCAGTTTGACTCCAAACTTTAGAGGAATTGATTATTCTAATCTCGATAATTCAGTTGCAGTACAATGGCCAAAGCCGACAGCAGAACACCCAGGAACAAGCATAATGCACGTTGGTGAATTTTCACGTGGATTGGGCAACTTCGCTGCACCTGAATATGCTGAACCTAATGAGCAAGCATCTGAAGAGTATCCATTCATCCTAATTACGGGAAGAAATCTTTTCCACTATAATGCAGGAACTCAAACACGAAGAACAGGGTTAACAGAATTCCGAGAAACCGATTTGTTAGAAATGCATCCAGTAGATGCAAATGCAATGGGAATAAACGATGGTGATACCGTCTGGCTAGCCAGTCCTCGCAATCGAGTCGAGATGCAAGTTGAAGTCACCAATAATGTGCGGAAGGGCAACCTATTCACAACTTTCCATTTCCCTGATATTGGAGTAAATACCGTATTGAGTGCTTCAGCAGATGGCTATACCCATTGTCC
>DUCL01000134.1 GCA_012959845.1 Candidatus Poseidoniales archaeon | reverse complement strand
CGCCTCTACTCCATCACCTAACAAAGTGGCTCGGTAGAAGACATATCCAACATCGGAATGAATGTCATGGAATTTTGCAGTACTATATCCAGAACTTGAAGAAGAACCTTCAACCACAAGTATTGTTTCTTCTGTAATCTCTTGCCATCCAAGGCCATCAATCCTCTTCTCTAAGCGCATTCTAAGGTCTGTGGCATCTGTTTGCCCCATATTGTCAATTCTAACATTGACTGAATAAAGCATATCTGGCATAGGGATTTGTGGTGCTGTGGTTACCGCACCTTGCATAAAGCGAAGCATAGCCTCAACAGGTCTCTCTTCAACAATGAAAGAGAATGTGTATTGGTTGTTTGAGTTATCAGCATCATCTTCGTTAATGGTTAATGTCACATCGTGGACACCTTGTTCAGTAGCCCACCAATATAATTTCAACTGCACACTTTCACCTTCGCTGAGCGTACCGACTAGCACTTCGGAAGGATATGTCTCAGACCCACTTCCTGGCGCCGTTAAATCAACCAATATTTCTGAAGCATCTAAATCTCCATAATTGGCAATTGTGAAATCTATTTCAAGTAATGAACCAGCAACTGCACTATGCACTGGCAATCCTTGTTCCAATATTTGGACAACACCAATAAATTGTAACTCGGATTGTGCCGGCATATTGTCAACATTGTAGGTGCGTCTTACCGAATCTGAATTAACTCCACTTTCATTGACAAGACGGAACGAAATTCTGTGTGCTCCATCATCTACTTGAGTGGAATCCCAACTTACCGACCACTGATTTGATGAATCTTCACTTGGAATTTGATAACCAAAATTCCATTCATCATTATTGATTTGATATTCAATTCGGTCCGGTTCAATTCCATCATAGGTCCCCTCAAATTGAATATTTCCAATTAATCTCTCACTTGAACTCGGACTCGAAATTGCTAGGAACATACGCCCAATATTGACCCATCGTACAGCAACTGCTGATTCATCTCCATCTTCGTTTAGCGCCCTTGCCATCACCAATGTATAATCCTCATCAGGATCGACCCAATTAGATTTTATTGAGACATCCAAAAACCAATCTGGCAATACACCACCAACTGTGGTCCAACCTTTCAATTCATGTGGTGAACCTTGTGTGTAATGTTGCTCAATCTTAATTTGCACTTCATCATAATCCGAAGCATTGATTCCAATAATGCTTCCAGAAATCCGAACCATATCGCCTTCGACCAACCAAGTTCCATTATTCGGATAATTAATATTGACATCGTTTCCTGTTCCATTTCCTGTTGGAGGAGGCGGGTCAACAGGTCCACCGCCGCCTTCTAGGGGTGTGCAAGTTCTTTGCAAAGCCATATCGATTGCACAAGAGGCATCGATTAGACCGAATCCCCATTTGTCATTCCATCTATTTGAAACAGAAGATTCACTGGCTTGACCTCTTTGCTCACTTGAATTTCTCAAGATATCTTTGACCTCTTGCGGTTCAAGACTCGGGTCTGCTTGTAGTAAAGTTGCAACAACACCTGAAGCAATTGGAGTTGCCATACTCGTTCCATCTTTTGATTCATAATTTGAATCTGCCATTGGCCGTGTCGGCTGTCCCGGCAGTGAAGTTCCAGTTGCTGCAGATGCTGAATTTATTCCCGTTCCATAAGAGGTTATATCTGGCTTTAATTCATCCCAATCATCATCATCACCATCACTTAAACGAGGACCCCAATTGGAATAAGAAGCCACAGTGTCATCTGTTCGGTTGACGCTATCTCTATCATTTACTGCTCCGATAGAAATCGCACCATCTGCACTTGCCGGTGAAGGTACTCTCTTGGTACCATCATTACCCATTGCTACAACACAAACAATTCCAACTTCTGTCGCATTGTTGACTAAGCGCGCTTCGCTACCAGTGCCATTATCTCCCTCGTCACCAGGATTTAGAGGTGATGAAATTGAACCAAAGGACATTGAGCCGATTTGTATCCCTCTGCCTGAACCATTATTGCCCCAATCTTTGTCCACGTTATTTATCATCCATTGAATTCCGTTTAGAGAAGATTGGGAATTAGTCCCACCTGCATCGGATAATACTTTGATATCAACCAAATATGCACCTGGTCCTGTTCCCATCTCTGTTCGAGATGAGCCACCCGTTCCAACTGCAGAACCTGCGACGTGAGTACCATGACCTTGACCATCGTCTGGGTCTTGAGTTCCATCAGGGTTACTCGCTGAAGATGTTGCATCATAGCCACCCAACCATTTTTGGTCATCATAAGATGTCGCATCTAAATCTGGGTCATCGTTAACATCGTCAAAGTCGTTTAAGGAGCGATGCTCATTATCAACTCCTGTGTCAAGAACTGCAACAACAATTCCCGCACCTGTGTAATCTCGCTCATATGCACTTGCAGAATAATCATCACTCGGTAGAGAACGCGTTGCTCTTGATGCAATACTATTGAAAGGAGTCATCACATTTTGCATTTCAATAACAACGACTCCTTCAAGGACATATATGTCCATTAATGCACTTACTGGCACCTTGTCAACAGCGATTGAATCAATACTATCCAGCACTTGGAACCAAGCACCATTTTCTTCACCAACCCATGAATGTGAATTGAGGATTTGTTGAAGAGAAGAAACTTCTGCCTCATCGGGATGCCAAGCATAGTCAACAACTATGGCAACTGTTTCTCTTCCATCTTCGCCGATAATTGCAGTAGGAGATATTGAGTCATAACCTGCAAGCACTCGTTGCAAACGGTCATCCATACCGTTCCAATCTAAATCCGGACCATATCCTTGCCACCAACCTTCTGCTTCTGAAGCTGCACGGTCACCTCTGTCAATTATCCGAGTAGGGCGCTGGCAGTAGCCATCTTCACACATTAGTGGAGGTAGCCCATCGATGAAGATAGGAGAGGTATATTGGATAACTGATTGCTCTTCTTGCAGTGAATCTGTTGCTGAAACGGTTGCAAATGCCCCTAGGTCAGCGATCAAAAACATCAGCACCAAAAACAGTGAAGTTCTATGGTTTTGGGTTAGTCCTTGGAATTGCACATACACACCCCATTTGACATGGATATCCACCTCACCTTTGAGACTATCCACACTATGACACCCTCCCCAGCCCCTTAGGGGCGGGGGAGTTTATCCACTTTGCAAATATTTCTCAATATATTCAACAGCAATATTGCTGATTCAATTTAATTAAGGCCAATGGAAATGTTGTGGCTCCTTTGCACATTGAATCGTTGGGCCATCTTTTCTTTCAACCATGCCAATATTT
>DUCL01000133.1 GCA_012959845.1 Candidatus Poseidoniales archaeon | reverse complement strand
TTATCCTAGCATCTACTGCTGCTGCAATGGATATGGATGTGAAGATATTCTTCACTTTCTATGGACTGCCGCTTCTAAAGAAGAAAATCAAGGCAAAGGTTTCTCCGTCGAGTAACCCTGCAATGCCAATGAAGATGCCTTTTGGGCCTAAATTCTTCCAAGGTATTGATTGGCCTATTCCAAATGTCGTTAGTGGTAACGTACCAGGTTTCGAAAGTCTTGCTACTGGTTTGATGAAGAAGACTTTCAAGAATAAGGGTGTTGCTACTGTTACGGAACTTCGTGATATGTGTGAACAGTTAGGAGTTGAATTCATTGGGTGTCAAATGACAATGGATGTTTTTGGTTTCGAGCGGGAAGAATTCCTTGATTGTGTAAACATCGGCGGCGCTGCAACTTTCTTAGAATTTGCGGCTGATGCTGACATTCAACTCTTTATTTGAGGTGTTTAAATGGAGAGTTTTACGGCTACTGAACTATTTTATTCGTTTGAGAATGGTGAAGATTTTATCATTCTAGACGTGCGAAATGAAGAAGATTATTCTCGTTTCTCAATAGAAGGTCCTGTCGACGTGCTATCTCTAAACATACCTTATTTTGACTTTATTGAACGGCCTGAAGAAAGTGTTGCTAAAGTTCCAAGTGATTCTCCTGTTAGAGTCATTTGTGCCAAACAAGGTTCCTCTGAATTTGTCCGCGATGTACTGATGGGCTTGGGTCGCGAAAATGTGATGTTCTTACTTGGAGGAATAAATACATGGGGAAATGTGTTGATTCCTAAGAGAATTAATTGTGAAGATTCCTCATATGAATTATGGCAATTCAATCGGCCTGGTAAGGCTTCTTGCTCTTACGGCCTAATTTATGGTGTAGAGATGTATGTTTTTGACCCTTCAAAGGATGGTCAATTCTATGTCGGGTTCGCTGAAAGTCGCGGAGCAAAAATAAGCCATACCTTTGAAACTCACTTACAAGCAGATTATATTTCTGGAAGTGCAATTATCGCTGATCTTGTTGGCGCAACATTCGCCGCACACCCGGGTGATTTTTCTGGAAGTGTTTATGATTATCATCCGCTAAGTGATGGTGAGGTTTTCAACTTTAATGATGAATCTGCACCTGTTGTCCAAGTGGTTCATTCACCTGGGCATACGCCTGGTTCCACAACATATGTAATTGATGAAAAATTCATGTTAAGTGGTGACACTGTTTTCATTGTAAGTGTTGGGAGGCCTGATTTGGGCAAGCAAGTTGTTGCTTGGGCGAAGACTTTGTACGCAACATTACAAGAGAGGATTATGGTGATGCCCGATGACCTCCTCGTGTTGCCTGGTCACTTTACCGATTGGTCTAAAGAAGCTGATGAAAATAATAGAATCGTCAATGACTTTGGTACTGTAAAAAGAATCAATGAAGAAATCTATGGTATTGATAAAGAGGCTGACTTCGTTGCCTATATTGAAGCAAATATGAGGGCTCAACCTGAAATATATAATCAGATTCGCAAAGTTAATTCGGGATTACTAACCCCTTGTGAAACTGAACAGGGCGTTATGGATCTGGGTAAGAATGAGTGTGCAGCATCTGCAAATATTGTATAGGGGATACATTAAGGAGTGAAAAATATGGTGAATTATGGCTTTGTAATAGATAACCGAACTTGTATTGGCTGTCATGCTTGTACTGTTGCTTGTAAGTCTGAACATGATGTTCCTATTGGGGTCAATCGTACCCATGTCAAGTATATTGAAAAGGGTGAATTCCCGAATTCAACGCGTGAATTCAGCGTTCACAGATGTAACCATTGTGAGGATGCTCCGTGCACAACAATTTGTCCAACCAGCGCGTTATATACTCGCAAAGATGGAATTGTAGACTTTGATGACGAGCGCATTGGCTGTAAATCTTGTATGCAAGCCTGTCCTTATGATGCTCTTTACATCAACCCAAATACGGGAACTGCTGCAAAGTGTAACTATTGCGCTCACAGAATTGAACATTCATATGAGCCTGCTTGTGTAATTGTTTGTCCTACTGAATCTATTATTTCGGGTGATTTAGATGACCCAGAATCCGAAATCGCAATTCGCATTCAAGAAAATGATGTTCGTGTACGAAAGCCCGAGTCTGGTGCTAAGCCAAATCTATTCTATGTCAAGGCAAGTGATGAAATGCTTGACCCTGATGCTACTTTGAGAACTGGTAGTGGAGTTTGGACCAGTCAAGAAGGTGGAGTTGGTCATTATGCAAAATATGCCGACAGCAGATTAGCTGAGGCTGATACCCCTTCGATGATAGTTCAATTAGCATTAGAGATGAAGGCAAAAGAGGCAAATCCTCGTGACAGAGCGATTATCCATGATGTAATGGAGAAATTAAAATCTGACAAAACACCTACTGCCACTCGCTCATATGATGCTCCATCCAAAGGTATTCTTTGGGACTGGGATGTTGCTGGATACCTTGTAACAAAATCTGCTGCTGCGGGATTATATATTCTCTTAATGCTTGCAATTATCACAGATAATTACTCGTTTGGGCTTAGCGCTGCAATCGGAATAATGGCAAGTGTTGGCCTTCTAGGTCTTACTGGATTATTATTGATTAATGACTTGGACAAACCGACTCGTTTCATCTATGTTATGCTGAGGCCGAATTGGTCTTCGTGGTTAGTTCGTGGAGGTTTTACGCTAGGCGGGTTTAGTGGTGTGTTAACTCTACATTTGGCTATCTATTTCCTATCATTACCAGAGCAATTCCATGTTTATCTTGCGGTAATTGGTATTCCGATGGGCTGGCTAACCGGCACATACACTGGTTGGCTATTCAAGCAGGCGGTTGGAAGAGTTGCTTGGTCTTCTAAGAGCAATCTGGAAATCATTGCAACCGGAACTATCGAATTGTCATTCTTTGGCGGTTTGGTGTTTGGCCTCCTCTTACTTTCAGGACAACCTGCCCAATGGTTAGCAATCGCTTCGGTGGTTGTTGTTTTGGGCTTCTATATTGGATACAAACACATCCTACACGATTTACGGGCTGCACAAGCAACCCCGCTACTATAAGGTGATATTATGGCAAAAACATTCATTGAAAGCATCGCACAAAAACTTCGCGTAATTCCTAATTTAGACCGTGCTGAGGCAAATGTCGCCACTAAAAAATTAGAAAAATTTCCACACTCAGATGATTGGCACAACCACATGGAATTGGATGCTAATGCATGGCCAAAACGAGTAGAGAGAAATTATTCTCTAGTTCCTACGACTTGTTTTAATTGTGAATCTGCTTGCGGACTTCTCGCTTTTGTTGACAAAGAAA
>DUCL01000132.1 GCA_012959845.1 Candidatus Poseidoniales archaeon | reverse complement strand
GAAATAATGGCCCTTTGAATCAAGCCATTGTGGATAGTGCCGGCCAACCATTGACTATCACAATCTGCTGGAAGGCCGTAAAATGCATAGGTGATATATGTTGAAATTTCGGTATCTGTTGCTTGTGGGAAAATTGTGTAAAAGCCGTCGAGTGCGGCTTTCCCTGGATTATCGGTAACTCCTGGTTTGAAACCGATTGTTATCACGCAATCTGGTGTTGTTGGAAATATCTCGGAATTACTCATGGCAAGTATGTTGGTAGATCCTATTTCGATGATTGGGTCAGTAAATAAGTCGTTGGAACGGGAGGAAATATCCTCTCCCGAAATATCTGATTTTATCAGAAACCCAACAATACTGCGGACATCGGATGCGCTGATTCCATGGTCTGAAAGTAACTGTCGCCGTGCTGAATCACCACGTACATCGCGCATCCCTTCACCTTGTTTTGGTGTGACTTCAACCCGTGTTACAACCATGATAGTGCACCGCCCCCCTATGGGGGGCGTTTTACAGGCCATCACCTACGCTCTTTGAACAATACGGAAGATTTTACTGTAACATTGTTGCCAAATATTGGCCCGTAAAACTATCTTTGCAAGCCGCAATGTCTTCCGGTGTGCCTTTCGCAACCAATTGTCCACCGCGCTCACCGCCTTCTGGGCCCAAATCAATAACCCAATCGCTGGACTTCACCACATCCAAATGATGTTCGATTACAATGATGGTGTGACCCTTGTCTCTGAGTTCAATTAAGACTTCAATTAATTTCTTAACATCTGAAAATGATAGTCCGGTAGTTGGCTCATCCAAAATGTATACTGTGTGTTTATTTGGAGTCCTTCTCAATTCACTTGCGAGTTTTACTCTTTGTGCCTCTCCCCCAGAAAGTGTAGTTGCTGGCTGACCTAATCGAATATAATCGAGACCAACTGTGCTAAGTGTCTCTAGAGTACGATGGATTTTTTTGTGGTGTTCAAAAAATTTCACTGCTTGACCTACTGACATTTTTAGAATATCGTGAATAGTTTTGCCTTTCCATGTGACCTCTAGGCATTCCCGGGTATACCGCTTACCTTCGCAAATATCACAGGTCATCCATACATCTGGCAAGAAATTCATTTCCAGTTTAATCGCGCCACCGCCCCTGCATGATTCACAACGGCCTCCCTTGACGTTAAAGGAAAAAGTCCCTGGTGTATATCCTCGTTCTTTAGCCATTGTTGTCTTGGAAAATAAACTTCGTATCTCATCGAAAACCTTGGTGTAAGTGGCGGGGTTTGAACGTGGTGTTCTGCCGATAGGGGCTTGGTTAATGACTATCGCTTTGTCAACGTATTCCATTCCTTCAATGCTGCGGTGTCCGCCGATTAGCGAGTCTGCATTGTGTAAGGCTCTCTTCAACGCTGGCGCTAATATTCCAGAAACTAATGACGATTTTCCTGAGCCTGATACCCCTGTTACTGCAGTCAAACAACCGAGTGGGAATTGTACATCAATGGCTTGGAGGTTGTTGTGGGTTGCCCCTTTGACAACGAGCTTTTTCTTGGTTGGTTTTTTGCGCTGAGAAGGAATTGGAATCGATTTTCTGCCAGTCAGATAAGCGCCTGTTACCGATTCCTCGTTATCCATTACCTCTTGTGGTGGGCCATTAGCAACTATTCGGCCCCCTTCCAATCCCGCTCCCGGTCCAAGATCGCATAACCAATCTGCTTGACGGATGGTCTCTTCGTCGTGCTCGACCACGATGAGTGTGTTTCCAATATCGCTGAGATCGCGTAATGTTTCCAATAATCTTGCATTGTCGCGCTGGTGTAAGCCGATTGATGGTTCATCAAGAACATACATTACTCCTGTTAATCGTGAGCCGATTTGGGTTGCGAGGCGTATCCTTTGACTCTCTCCACCCGAAAGGGTGTTAGCCCCTCTATCCAAAGTAAGATAGTCTAATCCTACGCTGTCAAGGAATCCCAACCTTGACTCAATTTCTATTAAAATATCCTTGCCGATATAGAGGCTTCTTTCATCCAATATTTCCATCATATCGGCAAAGTTTTCTGGGGCCCCTTCACCATCTGGCTGCCATGACTTAACCACCGACAATGCATCGTGAACTGAACAACTACTGACCTCTGGTAGGCGGATTCCACCTACTGTGACAAATCGAGCAGCGGCATTGAGTTTTTCACCATTACATTCTGAACAATCCAAGTCGGTCATGCAAGAGATAAGTCTTGAACGGGTTCTTTCGGAGGTCGTTTCAGTATAGGTTTTCTGTAAGCGCGGAATTACTCCCTCCCATGGTTTACTGTAATTATATTGTGAGCCGGATTCGCTGGTGAATTGATAGTGAATTATTGTTGAGCCGGAACCGTGTAAAAGTATGTCTTTTTCATCATCACTTAGTAATTCAAATGGCGCTGTAGTGGATATTCCGTAATGCTGACAGGTGTTTTCCATCAGCTTTCGATACCATGAGGGTGACATTGATTGGCGCCAAGGAATAATGCACCCTTTGGAAACACTGGCTTGTTTGTCAATAATTAATTCTTGGTTGAATTGGCGTTGAACACCAAGGCCTTGGCAGGAGCCGCAAGCGCCCAGAGGTGAGTTGAATGAGAATACACGCGGTGATAATTCGGGCATGAAGGCTCCGTGGTCTGGGCAGGCAAAATCTTCAGACCAGGCGGTTGTCTCGCCCTGTTTTGTAAAGTGTGAACGGCTACCTTCGCTTAATTTGGTTGACTCGGAGGGCGCTTTAAGACTCTCGATTGCAGTGGTTCCACCGCCGAGTTTAATTGCAGATTCCACCGCTTCAGTCAAGCGTTGTCGGCGGTCTTTGGTACAGGTGATTCGGTCAATACGGACATCTATGTCGTGGCGGAAGTTTTTGTCTAATTGTGGCGGTGATTCAAACTCCACTTCGTGGCCATTGACCTTTCCATTGAGATACCCTTGTTCCACCAATTGGCGGAATAAATCGCTATGAGTTCCCTTTCTTGAACGTACGATTGGGCTCCAAACCGCAACTGCATGCGCCTCCATATTCCACATGATGTCGTCAACGATTTCTTGTACGGTGCGCCTAGCAACTTCGCGGCCGCATTGAGGACAGTGTGGTTTGCCGATTCTAGCCCATAATAGTCGTAAATAATCTTGGATTTCAGTTACAGTTGCAACTGTTGAACGAGGGTTATGACTACCTTGTTTTTGGTCGATAGAAATCGCCGGTGAAAGACCCTCAATAGAGTCGCAGTCGGCCTTTTTCATTTGCCCTATAAACTGCCTTGCATATGATGACAAACTCTCAACATAGCGGCGTTG
>DUCL01000131.1:6322-20632 GCA_012959845.1 Candidatus Poseidoniales archaeon | reverse complement strand
CAGGGCTGTCAATAATTGTTGTTTCCGTATTTGCTGCCTGGAAAGTTGCAGCAACAGTGTAACTAACAACTTCACTTGGCATGAAAATAATATGCACAATATCCTCTGTTTGAGTCATCGCAAATTCAACTTCCGGATATATTGAGACCGTAGCAACCCAATCTCCTTCTCCTTGACTTTGAACCGTAATTTGAAGGTTTACTATTTCCCCCAGCATTGCATTGACCGGTAGTTCAACGAACTGCACATTAAGACTCAATTCCTTTATCTCAGGTTTTATTTCTTCTTTAACAATTTCATCAGCAGCACCGAAACAACCAGCGCTTAACATTACGAAAATTAATATTACAGCTGAAGTACGCTGCTTGCTCATAATTTTGTATGGAGTGAAGCAACTATTCAATGTGTTGCTTATCTACAATCAAAGGATTTCTGATTCAGTCCTTCCATCATTTACAGTCAAAGTCTTCTGTTCCACATGTTTTGATGAATGCTTTACCCTAAGTGGTTCAACCCACAATAATGAGCCCTCATTTTCCCTTTCGATTTGAATAATAATTTCCCAATGAATTTTCACCAGTGGACTAATCGTTGTGCCAGGCCATGTGTTTTTGGGATTTTCAAGAATCATTTCATCTTCATTGTATTCGACTTTACCACCGAATTGCATTACTCGCATTGGTCTCAAAAACAAACCACCTGCGACTTCTTGACGTTGCATTGGAGCATCTTCTCCGGCTCCAGTGCCATCATCAAGTCCCACCTCCCAATGGTGGGGTAACTTGGTAGTCAATCCGGGAGGCGGTTGTCCCTCAACAGTGCGGTTTAATGCCGAAAAGACAGCATCTCTCGCAGGTGGCAATGCACCAACTCTCCAATAAACGGAAATTGAATTCCAGTTATCTCGATTCGATTCAAATTTCACTTTAACTTTCAAATCTTGATCAGCAACTGCCTCACCAATTATTTCAATTTCTGGATTCGGAGGTGGATTTTGTAGGAATAATTTTTGTCTTCTTAAATCACTAAAATTTGCTGTAACCCTCATTAGGAGAGGAATGAAAAATAGTGGACCGACTATTAGTGCTAATAATGGATAATCTAGTAGACCAATACGAACTGTACCCGTTCCGATTCCGGGGATTCCTATGGCAGATAGTATTGGTTCAATGAATAAATAAAGTAGTGAAATTAGTAGGATGTATACCACTCCGTTGATAAATTTTCTAGCAGTGGCATGAACTGGATGCGGGGTCAAATACCAACCTCTGCGCTGCTTTTCCACAACAATTGGCCATTCTGAATCGTCAACGATTCCATGCTCATAGACCTCATTTTTGATAGTATTTCCATCAAATAAGTATCTTCGTTCCACCAACCAACCAGTTTTCTCCCCGATTTTAAAACTTGGAATAGATTTTGTGACAAGTTCAATGGCCTGTTGTTGGTCAATCTCCTCGGAAAGGGTTTCACGTTTCTTTGAGATTGGCAATTCTGATGCCACCAGTCGATGAGCCTCAAATGGGGGGTATTTCACCGAGTGTTGAACTTCTAAAATCCCCATTTTATCCCCTCATGTGAATAACAACTTAACGCCTGCCTTTAGAGCAAGTTTGCGGAAGGCGGGTACCTTTTTCAATAGTGCCATTCCCAATGGTACTGGTTTTTCAATATCTCCGATTGAGTTTATCAATTCCAGCACTTCAGGCTTTGAAAAATTCTCAAAGTGTTCATCTAATTCTTCATCTGTACAATTACTCACCAATAAATCTCGAAGCGCCCTTGCTTTGTCTTGAGACCTTTTCATTTCATTCCAATGTTTTGATGTAATTTTGTGTAAATCTTTGTTTGATAATTTATCGTTATCAATAGCGGTTGAGAGGTTGTCAATTATTGATTCAATTTGCTTGAATCCCGGCCCAATTCCACCACCGGTTGTCGGCTTTGCCATTCCTGCAGCATCACCTATTAGCATCACTCTATTTTTGACCGGATTCTTCACCATCCCACAAGGAATCGGGCCGCAATACCTTGCGGTTTCCTTAACAGTGCTGAATCTTTCAGCCCATAGAGGATGATTTAGCAAATCATGATAGCACTGCTCGACCGAACGACCTTGCAAATGTTCAGCATTTGACCAAATTCCGATTCTATGTGTGCCAAATCCCGAAGGAACTACCCAAGCGAAAAAACCTGGTGCAATTTTCGAGCCACTATACATTTCCAGCCATCTATTGTCGTTTTGATATCCGATAACTTCGGCTTGAAAACCAATCATCAATTCCTTTGGCTTACCCATTTTGAAAAATCTTCTAGTCCATGAGTGAGCGCCATCGCAACCGAGCAATAATTTACATTTTAGGTCAACAATATTCCCGTCGTTATTTACTGTTAATTTCACCTCATCATCATCAACGGTGGCATTAGTTGGCATTGAATTAAGCCATATTTTCGCGCCCAATTCCAATGATTGTTGCACTACTCCTTGATCAAATCTTTTGCGACAAACAACAAATGTACGTGGATTATTGTCTTCACCTACTGCTACCAATACCCCACTCGGCCCGTGTATTAACGCTCCATCAATTTCTTGAAGAATAGTATCTTCAAGTGATACTGATTTCATTGCACTCGGATTTACTAATCCTGCACACTGGAAAGGGCGTCCGATTTCACTATGTTCTTCTAACAATAATACAGAATGTCCTCTCTTAGACAATAATGATGCACAGCGACCACCTATTGGTCCAGCGCCAACAATGACTACGTCCCACATCTGCTGTGTCATTAGACAACAACCGTAACCAATGAGCAATCAACCTTCTCATTAAAACTGAGCAAATATTGACAATAATTGATACTAGTTTCTCTTTGCGAACTTATATCCAACAGATTCATTCTTTTTCAAGTAAAGTGATGAACTGAAAGGCTTTTGAGTTTTCTTTGAGATGAAATCATCGAATGGTCCGAGTGATTTCTTTTCTATCAATTGATTTGCTTCTTCACGGGTAATTACTCTCTTTGAAATTTCTCTCATCAATTGAATCTTACACTCGGTGCCATCTTCTTCAGGCTGATAAGTCGTTTCAGTCTCAATAATATTGACCTTATGAATTGGACAAATAGCGACAACTCCTTCCACGATTGGGAATTTTGTTGCATCAGCAGGTGCAGCACGAGGAGGGAATTCAAACCCAATTTTATTACCAGTTCTTACTAAGAATGCACTGAATGGACGCCCTCGCTTTGAAGTGAAATCATCCAAAAGTGGTGATTTACCGTCATTTAGAATGGCCTTTGCTTCCTCTGGTGTAATTGCTCTCTTACACATTTCCCTGGAAACACCTCTAAATTTACAATCATCGTAATCGCAGGCGTATACATTTGTACCAATTCGGATTACACCGTGTTCACAAGCAGGACATGGACACAATTCCTCATCGGAAGATTTGCTGGTTGATTCTCCACCCCCAGCCAAAATTACCTTACCATCATTATCGAGTGTAATTGTTGCTTCATAACCTTCACCACTGCGACTAAAGAAACCATGTAAATCACTTATTGATTTATTCTCAATCAAACGAGTAGCCGTAATTCTATCAAACCAGCGGCCTGAAGTATCCTTCCAAAATACGAATGAACATCCCTTGTCACGTCCTTGATTGTCAGTACATTGATAGGATAAAGTAGTCTCCTTTATTTCGTTACCACACTGTGGACAATTTCCTAAAGATGGCTCCTTAGCGTACAATTCAACGCGGTCATGGTCGCGGATTAAATTGACCATGGAAGTTGTTTTTTCGATGATGCTTTGCATATATTTTTCCCGAGGTTCCTCGCCACGTTGAACGCATAGCAGTGATGATTCCATTTCTCCAGTCAATTCAGCAGAAGTAATCCAATCAACAGGTATTCTTCTCAACACATCGATAATTCTAATTCCGTGTGCTGCTGCACTAATTGAACCATTACGGGACCTGACAATGTACCCTCTAGAAATCAATTTTTCGATTGTATCTGCTCTAGTTGCAGGCGTTCCAAGACCCTTATCTTTGATTGCGGCTGCTAATTCATCATCCTCAATTTGTTTACCAGCATGTTCCATTAATCTCAACAATCCAGCTTCCTTCAATCTATTTTTGGGCTTGGATTTCTCTTCTTTGAACTCAGATTCTGTAATATCTGCCTTGCATGGGTTTGAAGGCAATGAATTCCAACCTTCTGGCAGGGACTGTTTTTTCGGCTTAACCCCTCTCCATCCTGGAACCTTAATACAACGAGATTCCTTAATGAAATTTTCATTTTGAATTGTTGCGACTCTCTTTTGCACATCCCAAGTCGCCTCAGGGTACCATGAAGCGAGAAAAGTTCTAACAATTAAATCATATAATTTCGCATGGTCGCCACTAAGTCCTTCAGGAATCTTACCAGTTGGGATAACGGCGAAGTGATCACTGACTTTGGCATCATTGAAGTTACGCTTTGTATTATTCATCCCAGCCCCGTCGGTATTCTTTGAATCAACAATTTGTAATGCGTGCGAATTATAATTATCTTGCGCAGCTAATTGGCGAATTGTTTTGGTAATTTCTTCAAACATATCCTCTGGCAAGTAACGAGAATCGGTACGTGGGTATGTCGTTAATTTGTATCTATCATACAAATCTTGAGCCACGCCAAGTGTTCTTTTAGCCGACCATGACCAAATGTTATTTGCCTCTCTTTGCAAAGCAGTCAGATCAAAATTCAGTGGAGGCTTTTCAATAGAGTCTCTATTGATTTGTTTAACATCAGCCTTGGAACCTGAGGATAGTATGGCCTCAAGTTTTTCTTTTTCAGAAGCCTCAATTATTCTGTGCGATTTGTATTCAGGTCTATCTTCGTCATCTTTGTGACCATTTCTTTCCCAGCGAGCACTCCAAGCCGCATCACCAGCACTAAATTGTGCCTCCAATTGCCAGAATGGCATTGCTTGATGCGCCAGTATCTCTAACTCATGGTCAACAATCATTGCAAGTGTAGCGGTCTGAACTCGTCCAAGAGAAATAGCGCCCTTTTCAGTTCGCTTCTTAGGGAGAAAAGAATTGGCGATTCTTGAACCGTTCATGCCAATAATCCAATCTGCCTCACTACGAGAATATGCTGCATCTCTAAGTGCGTTATATTCCTCACCTGGCTTTCTATTATCCCACGCATTTTGAATTGAAGTACTAGTCATTGATTGTAGCCACAGTCTGCTCGTCGGTAGTTTCGACTTACTATGTGCGACGATAGTCCTGAAAATTAGTTCACCTTCTCTCGCTGCATCACAAGCATTAACAATTTCAGTTACATTTTTGTCCTTGATCAATTTAGTAATAGCTGTGAGTTGTTTTTTACCTCTTCCACCGATTGCTTTGTACTTGAATTCTTCAGGGATGAAAGGCAATCTATCGACTGTTTTTCTCCAATCTTTGAAATCTGCGTCATAATCATCCATGTACTTTAATTGCAATAAATGACCGATTGCCCATGTGACAATCAAGTCATTTCCTTGCCAGTGAGTATCATGTTTGTTATTGGCTCCAAGCACATTAGCAACATCAGCAGCGACACTTGGTTTTTCAGCGAGGATGAGAACTACCATGATTTTGAAGGCCAATGGCGACAATACTTGAACCCTCTCTAAGGTGGATTTGAAAGGCCCCATAAATAGATACTTTAGTATCTAGTCAAAACCGACAATATTTTTTTATGATTTTCGAGGTTCGCCAGAATCATATTTATTGGTGGAATTTCTGTGACCAAATTCATCCCACTTTTGTTCTGAGTTAGGACCTCCACAACCAACGCAACCAGGATATCCAGCGGATGACAAATCCTTACAAGAATTTAGAATCTCTAACCACAAATCGCCATCACCTCTAATCCAAATAACATCCAATTCGGGTTCATCATGAGATATTTGTATAATTGTATCAGCAAGTCCCTCTTCTTCAATAATCATTTCAACACTAACCGTTTCACTTTCATATATTATTGGAAATGTCAAGCGTGATGGCTGTCTTTCTCCAAGTTCCAGTATTAACTCATTTGTTGCTGAATGGAATTGTTTTGGAATATTGATGCGGATTTGCTCTAATCTCAATATTCGTCTTGAGGCTTCGCGCAGGGCTGGCCATTGGGGGTCAGTGATGCGCATATTATTGGCCATACGAGCCCAAGTCTTGAAGAATACCTTTCATCACCCACTAATCATGGGACTTGGTTACACCATCTTTGCCAAGCCCTTTTTGGCGATACAAGATTCAGAAAAAGCGCATAGTAGGGCGCTAAAATTACTGCGTTTGATGGTTTCAAACCCCATAACAAGGGGAACAGTATCTCTCCTCTACAAACCATCAAAGCAAGTTCCCATCACAAAATTTGGACTCGATTTCAATAATCCATTTGGAATAGCGGCTGGAATGGATAAGAGAGCAGAAGCCTTACGTGGATGGGAGGCTCTAGGTTTGGGATTCATGGAAATAGGCGGAATTACTATGCTCGAGCAATTGGGCAATCCAAAACCTAGAATGTTTCGTGCAGGTAAATCAAAGGCATTAGTAAACAGAATGGGATTTAACAATCCTGGAAGTGAGAAAATCGCATTGCAACTAAACAAGCATTTTTCAAAACATGGACAACCTAGGATTCCTCTTTGGATAAATTTGGGTAAGTCAAAATTGACCGAACTTGAAGATGCACCTACTGATTATGCTACCACAATGCAGAGGTTATGGAAATATGCGGATGCTTTTGTCATCAATGTTTCATCACCAAACACCCCCAATCTTAGAGAATTGCAGAACGATGAAGAGTTGAAGAAGATCATTGATTCTTGCAAAGCCGTAAATAATACAGAGTCCGAATCCCAAGGGATTTCTCTTAAACCAATATTGGTAAAGATTTCACCTGATGTCGATGATAATCAATTGTCGGCAATAGTCAATACGGCTCGTTCTAATGGCTGTAGCGGCATCATTGCATCAAATACGACCACGAGTCGCCCAAGTGAAAACAGCGGCAAGGAACAGAAGGTTTTCGCACAAACGGGGGGAATGAGTGGCTTGCCAATTCAAACAAGCACAACTGAAATGATTTCAAAAATTTACAAAATGACCGATGGTGAGTTTCCTATTGTTGGGGTTGGTGGCATAATGTCAGGTGAAGATGCTTGGCAAAAAATATGTGCTGGTGCTTCGTTACTTCAAGCCTATAGCGGATTTGTTTTTGAGGGCGCTGCCTTGACAAAGCAGGTCGTAAATGGCATTGAAAAGAAAATGCGCCAAAACGGTTATTCGACATTAGACCAAGCAATAGGCAGTGCTCATAGGGATGATTGATATGATTGCACGAAGAACTAGATTTCTGATTATCGGCGCATTGTTGACCATCGGAATCCTCGGTGTGATAATTTTGGATGCGCCAGAGCCAACGAAAACAGTTGATGTTCTAATGGAAGACCCTGCTTCTCTCGTAGGCAAGTCAATTGCCATTAGAGGTGAAGTTGTTGATGGAAGTATTGTCAATGAAACTTCAACATTCATTTTACATGGTGATGATGCTTCTGTAACCGTTGATTTTTCTCAAGCCTCTGTTTCCAACGGCCTTGGAGACAATAGAACTGTATACGCAGAAGGAATCTTAACATTTGAAAATGGTGAATATGTTTTTGAGGCTGAGATTATCAAAACCTCATGTCCGTCAAAATACGAAGAGCAGGTTGAACAATAACAGAATTATTGAGCCTGCTGTCAAAGCGTGTTGTTCAAATATAGTCAGTGGTAGGATTGCATGGGATAGGTGGGGAGCTAGGCGTACCCTGTACCACAAATCGTCTTTACGGTGGGCTGAAAGCCTTGGGGCGGCGAAAGCGGCTTATTGGTTCCTGCATGCGGACATTGATGTCTCGCCCCCACATGATTCGGGTGCTTTGAACCGTCTTCGGAAGAAAACGGGAATTTGATAACCGAGGGATTAGGTCAGGCCGGGAACGGAGCAGCCCTACTCGGGGCCATGAGTGCTGTGGGGTATCGGGATGGAGGAAGTGTGTAGGTTTGGCCGATAGGAACGCGCGTCCACCCTCGGATTCCCACCTCTATTTTCTTTGTTATCGTCAGATGTCAAAGATTACATCACAATACCAACCAGGTCCTTGAAAGGAAGGAACTTCTGGCCATTCACTTGCGATTTCTTGCTGAGATAGTACCTTTTCAAAGAGTAATTGATGACTTGTAACCGCTTTAATCTCAATTTCTCTAGTAACTAACTTTGAATCTATCCAAGAAACATGCGCCTGCAAATTTAGTTTACCGTTGGAATATTCAATAATAATTTGACAATCAACAAGCCATTGCTGGTGAATTTCACATCGATAAAGAACTTCATCTAGCCAGTTGATTAAAAGCAGATCATAGCATAGTTCATCTTCATCACTTTCAATGCTTATATTCCACTGAGAATTGTTTCGTATATGCTCATTTATTTTGCTTTTGGAACCTTCACTCATTAGAATATTCTGCATTCCTAATGTAGCCTCTGCCATCAAATTATGTGGAGAATTAGAAAAAGCCCTCAAACCTATATCGGCAGTGGTTGGCCTTGGCCAATAACTCATCAAATCACCTCAACGCTTAGACACTTGCAGATTCCAAGCCATTTCGCCAATTCTATCTACCAAATCATCACGACTTAATACAAATGAATCTGAACTACTTGCTGCAAGAATACATTCACAGGCAGCATTTACTAATTGAGCCGTATGTGAAACTCCTAATTTTTCTGAAATTGCAACCGCAATAGCAACTACTGCCGCATCTACTAATCCAATCATTTGTCGCAGGTCAGTCAGAGTGCATTCTGCGTGTACAGAACTTTCATCAGCGGAATATATTGTCACTCCACCAGCACCACATACAACTACTAAGTGTTGCCAATCATGGTTTTTAATTAGCGTGTGGGCAGCATCATCGCCACTATCTACTCCTAATCGCCTGCGCATTAATTCCAACCCATTGGCTTGGAATACTACCCAATTAACACCATGTGTATGATGCAATCCCGTTAGTTTTGGGTCAGCAATAATCGGAATATTCTTTGCAGAAGCAGCTTCAATAATTGTCTTAACCCCTTCCTCTACTATCACCCCTTGACCATAATCTGAAATTATGACAGCAGTTGCTTCATCTAGATGGATTACCGCTTCACCAAACAGGGATTCTATCGCTTCATTAGGCAATTTCTCGTCCCCCTCAATATCCCAGCGGAGAAGTAATTGCTCTTCACTAACCAAACTCTCCCTAGTTGCAAGAAGTCTATTTTTCACAGTAGTGGTAATCCCTTCAACAATAGCAATTCCAGTTGAGTGAACTCCCTCATTCTCAAGTGATTCCAAAATATTCAACCCCGCTCTATCATCTCCAACAACGCCGAATAAATGAGTATCAACGCCCATCGAAATTAATCCTCTCGCAACGTGGGCAGCGCCACCAACATCTTCTTCTCGATGCGTTTCTCTCAAAACAGGAACGGGGGCATTAGAATTGAGGTTATTTGCATAGCCATGGATATATCTATCCATCATAATATCTCCAATTAATACTACTTTACTATGTTCAATTGACTTCACTTGAACTCGTAGCGCGTTTAATTGGTCGTGGATTGCGACTTCTTCATCGGTCATGCCCATTTTCAGTCCCCTCGTAATAGGTGGTCAAGGGGGCATCATTTGATGCTATCGCGTAATTCAGCGAGTAATTCAGCATGTAGAGATTGTGAAATATTCAATGCTTCTCTTAAGGTTTGCAACATTGCATCTTCATCAGAAGTAATGATGCCATCCGCAAGTGCAGTTTGTAATGTGGCCCGATAAGATGCAATATCTTGTGGCAATTCAGGTTCATTAATTGCAACTTTCAATAATTTTTGATGAGTTAATTGATCTATCCCAAATGCGACTCTAACAGTCTCAAGTAAAGCGATTTCATCCTCAATTAATTCACCATCCACTAATGCCTGCTTCAACATATCAAGATATATTTCTTCAGGGGGTGGAGCCTTTTGGCTACGACGTGATTCATCTGATAACCTGCGAACTCTTTCAGGATGCATCCCCAAAAATTCAACGACTTCGGATAGCAATTGCTGTTCATCCTTTGTGATTTTCCCATCTTCCCAAGCCCTTGCGAACAACCTACGCACTAATTGCTCACCTGCTTGCGCATCAAGAGATGCAACTCCATCTGGATTTGAAACAGGTGAAATCACCGGATTTTCATGAAATACCATGGCTTCATCGATATGAGCTAATAACTCAAGAGTCAATTGTCCACCCTTTCTCAATTCCGAAATAAGTATCGGAGAACCATCTTTTACTACCTCTAAGGAGAGAATTTTTCCTCGTAATTCGGAAGCTCTCTTGCGTCCATCCGGTGATAAACCGTATACGATTCTCCTTTGTTTTGCTCCGTGGATATGGCGCTTACTGGCAACTAAACAGCCTCTAGATTCCAATCTCTTCAGAGTTCTTGGAACATGCTTTCTCTGGACGTGTACCGCAGCAGAAATTCCTGCCTGTGTTAATGACAGTGGAGCTTCCCATTCCCCTTCTGGCAACACATGGTCATGAAGATGCAGCAACATCCTTTCCTCAGTGGTTAATGAGCCTAAATATCCGTCGACCACTTTATCCCCTCTATTTGGGCTAAAGTGGCGAGAGCACATAGGGGCATCGGTTCATAGTAGTGCAAAATTTGCCGCAGTACCAATAATTGTGACCATTGATTATCCGACGCACTCAATTACATGAGTTACCAGCCGCTAATATGGGGGACCAAAGTCGCAAGTTTACACCACGGCAGAGAAATCGTCGCCCTCTTGGTCTTCAGACTAGTAAGGACAAGGCCCCAGCAATTCCACTATCCGCTCCAACAAAACGTGGAGATTATTGGTTTGTTTCAGCACCACTTGCCTCAAGATTGCACCAAAAAAGTGGACTTGGACAAACAACATCTGATGGCGGTATTCTACTACTCAGCGAGGAAGTATTATTCTGTCATTGGTATAGACACATGCCACTTCCGAAGGAAACATGGTTTTCAGAGCAATTGAAGGCCGATTCACAACACATAGCCCGTGCAGTAGTATTTGATGTAGCCAGAAGTGGCGGGGAATTAGTTATCCCCACAAATCACCTCAAGGATGAACTAATTGCAAAAATTCATCCCAACACATGGGCGGTCAGATGGAGAAGAGATCAATCATTTAGCAAAGAACAGCCAGAGGCACAAACAAGATGGGCCTGCACAAATGACTCGGTGGATATTTTGGAATTATTAGATTGGGCAAGAGATGTCAAATCAGAAGGATATATTCCTGAGTTATACATTGTTGATGAAGAAATGGATGTGACAATGTATCGACTTGACATAATCGATATGAAAGGTAACCAAAAAACATGGGTTAATTTTTCCGCTAGTCAACAAGATTCTATCCGTCAACTGTGGTCTCAAAGACTTGATTGGGGCGATGGATGGTACATTCCACATCAGCAGCAATGGACTTGGCCCACAGTTGGTATAGAGCACATGAGTGGCAGATTACTACGCAAAGAAGAAGGAGAGTGGCTTGCAAATATCATTTCTAATGATGATGAGTCCACCTCCATCAATTCATTATTCTCTCATTTGATGTCAAAAGGGCTAATAATTCGCCCGGGATTCAAATTTGGCTGTCGTTGGCGAGTCTATGATGATGCAGTGGAACAATCACACGCACCTTGGTTAGTACAAACTGAATCCGATGCGCCATCAACATGGGAAGGAATTTGCCTCTCAGTTAGATTAGCAGAAGGTGTACACAAAAGTTGGGTCTGTATTCTTGGCCAACAAGAAGATTGGAATTGTTTACAAATAAAACGCTGGTTACCTGGTAGAACTTAATCCATCAATCGTCCCCATGAATCTATTTCTTGGTGATTTTCTTCAGTGAGAATCACAGTTTGATGTTCACCATTTGCACCATCAATAATTTTCCCCGTCACTTCAATTGCAATTGTTGAGGCACTCTTAGTGCGGGTGTCTCGCATACTAAGGAGTGTCCATAACATAGCCAAAATACCTGCAATTGCGAGCATATTTGAAGGCCTTCTCCACTGCTGCTCAAGTTGTGAAGAATCAGATTGTGCAATAAATTCAACAGGGTATTCCCATCTATGGCCGGAAAAGGAAACCAAGACAATTTCCCCGTTCACAATCATTCCATCTGACAATAATCCATTCGGGTCAATATTTACAATTAATTCACTAGATTCATCCAGAGTAATTTCTTCCCTTGCTTCGGCAATCCTTGACAATGGCCCGGTTATTTCAACTCTGAATGAATTAGAAAAGTTACCATCAGAATCAATGTTAATTGATATTTGTTGCTGCTTATTAGAATCAATAGTTCCTGTAATCTCACTTGTAATCGGAATTTTTCCCAGAGTCAAAATGATTGTGTTTATTTCAAAATATGAAGTTCCACATGAGATAGAACCAGACAGTATCGATTGGGTCTGAGGATTTCTAGTTCCATTAATAACGGCAGAGAATTGTTTCGTTCCAACAATCATTTGAGCATCTTGCATACTGTCAAATATTATTCGATTACCATCCGATAAAATCAAATCCAATTCCATTGAACACTCTTCCGAACTGGTTGCAGTGAAAACAAAGTTATCATCTGGCAGAATTACATAGCCATGATCCTGAAGGTCAATCTCCATTGAAGGTGAACAATTTGGAGCAGTGAAATTAACAAACATATCATCATTATTTTCCACTGTGGCAACCCATGGCACCAAGATTCCATCGTGGTCAAATATCTTGACTCCCTCGGCACCAAATTGCCCTGAATTGAATAAATCAGCAGCCTCGCCACTGTTGGTACCACTTGTCATATCATTTCTCCCGTCAGCCTCAATAACCGACAACCAAGGCTGTTTAGGGTCTCGATTCAATTCGTTTTGCTCTACATTACCTACACTTTTGTCTTGGTAGGTCACAAGAAGACCAGAGCCTGGCAAATGTGAATCAAAACCACTATCACTTCGGTATGCTATCCAAATATTTTCTGATTGGGAAATTTGTATTTTCAATGTTTCACCACCTTCACTCAAACCTATCATCTTGATACTTGGCCCAATACAAGGAGCTAATGCACTACTTGGCCATTGTAAATCCATTTCTTGATGGCGCAGTGCACCAATTAACTCTAGGCTTGCAGCAGATGGTAATGCAGGCCAAGAACCGCCGCCGTTCCAATTACCACTCGCCATGATATCCCAATCACCAACCCCCTTCCACTGATGAGTTTGGAAAGTATCATGAACAGGGTACAAATCTAATGCACCCATTTGATGAAGCATCTCGTGAAGCATTGTTCCCACTCCACTAGAGCCGGTTCTCAAACTAGACATCGTGTAGTGCCCAACTTTCAAATCAGCAGAAATTTCAATTGGCTCCTTAAACGTGGTATAGTGGCTCCAAATTCTATCGTTAGAGCCAGTATTTTCTTCTTGACCTTTGGTTGTATGTAATATTAACAATCTATCAACCCAACCATCGCCGTCCAAGTCATATCGGCTCCAATTAACTGTGGAGAGATGACCTTCAACGGCCTCTTGGGCTAAAGCCATTGGTAGAAAATTACCCTCGGCATCAACATCCCTTTGACCATTAACATCGGCTCCATAATCGGCTAGTGCACCAGATGCCCTTGTGACATCATCTGCAACGACAATTTCGACAGAAGATTTTCCCCCACTAACTTGTGTAATATATTCTACCGCACTCTCTTGCAGAATATTTCTTGCTTGGGTTGGGCCCCATATGGAATCTGCTGGTGATTGGTCAAAATCCACAATTAACACTAACCATCGCTCGCCTTGCTGTAAGTTCAATGTTGGGGAATTATCATCTGAAGGAACAATGAGTGCATTTTCCCGCATCCACTGTTCAATGGTGTCTCCGTTTGAATACGACCACGAACTTGCGAGGAGGAGAACGACCAACAATGGTACTCCAAGTGAAGGTCGCATAACAACGCCTATTGCTCAAATCGTTTCAACGTTGGCGCAGTAAGATTGTTAATTCAGGATTTTCAAATCAATCTTTAGCGCTGTTAATTCATTAATGATTCCTTTAGATTCACATCCGTGTGTATTGATAAATGCTGTATCTGGGTCAAGTTGCAATCCCCAGCGGCGATTACTTGCTCTAGAATCTAATACTATTTCTCTCGGCAATGTTG
>DUCL01000131.1:0-6312 GCA_012959845.1 Candidatus Poseidoniales archaeon | reverse complement strand
ATTTTCCAATACCTCAACTAATCTAAATGGCAATTCTTCAACTAACCATGGATTATTTTGGCTAGCGATGGCAAGTGCAACATCTAGTCCAAGTTGATTTTGCGGTGTGGTACGATATGACTGGATTTGCATTAGATCTAGCCCCCTAATATCGCAACTTAGCGAATGGCAATTGCTCTTGAATAAGTGAGGCAATGGTTCACTATTACATCCCGATATATACACATCAGTGACACGATTGACTCTAATTTCATCCAATAGAGATAGGCGCTCCTTTCTACTATTACACAGTCCTTCAAAGGAGGAAACATTCAGGTTTATTTCTGCCCCTGATAGTATTGATTCACAACCTCCATCACAGCGACAATCGGCGATTAGAATATTCCTTTTTGCCCCTTCAATATCGTATACATGAGATTTTGAGTTTGAAATAATTGGTGTGCTACTAGTCCATCTCAGTGATAATAATTCAACAGAAAGTATCGACAAAATAATGATGCTGAATACTATCATTCCTCCAACATCTGGTAGGGATAGGGCAAGTAACATCACCAGTATGCCATGTACCCTAAGTCTCCACCAATCGGCTGTTTTCTGATTGAGATTTCCAGTTAACCCCGCGATTACCATGGCCAATCCTGCAATAACGATTAGCATTTGAGCCCAAACTAAAGAGATTGCAAATTGCAGCATCAATGGTGCATCATATTTGGGAGAAAAGCCCATTGCAATATTACTCGCGTGACCGAAAGAAAAAATACGTGGAACAATCAATAATATGGTAATTGACATTACTGATAATATTCCAATTGTGCCACCGATTATCCAATATAAAAACCATTTTTTCTCACTGGGTAGTAAACCCGATTTTGCGAATGAATATGATTGGTGAATAAATATTGGAATAGATGATAGAATCCCTAAGATTGTTGCTGATAACCATCTAACAGCACTCCATCTAGCAGGGTCATAGAGATTTAGGCATTCGGATGAACAAGGTTGCATTATTTGCAATAATTGACTTAAGATTAAATCAATCCAGTTCATCCAAATAGCAGTGAAAATGAGTGAGGAAACAATTACTAAAGTCATCCTATTTGTGAATTCATCAATATGAGAATTGACTGTGTTATCTCTGTCAGTCTCTAACAATAAAGACATACGATTACCTCAAACCATTGGCCAAATGGAATGTGAATGCCTCAAATGAGGTCGGTATGTTTCTTTTCTGCCCGTGCTTGAGCAACAGTTCTGTATACTCCATAAATTGCCCAAAGAGCCAACATACCGATTGTGAGTGAAGATAAAAATGCTAGTCCGTTTTTGATAGCCCATGCAAATAGGGCTACAAGCAATATTGAAACTACTCCGCGACGAATTCCTTGAGGGATAGCCAAACTCATATCAAGGTGAGAAGGACCACCTGCGAATTTCTTTTCATAGAATTCTCCCTGGAATACTGCAGCAACTAATAATACTGAAAGTGTGGTCCAGTAAAACAGATTTCCATTGTCGAAATACTGGTCTGCAATGTGTTCTTGACGCGCTGCCTCTATTGCTTCAGGGTCCTCTTCTGCAACGAATAATGATTCATAATCTCCTACACTAAGAGTACGCAATGCAAGTCCATCAGCATCGTCGTTAGTCGTAGTATCAGGTGAACTAATTGAAAAGGATAGAATATTCCAGTGGTCTCCCTCATCAAAACTGCCATCGCCATTAACTGCATTGCCAACTAATTGGAATGAGATTACACCAATGTCTTCAGCAGGTGCAGTCCAAGTTACGATCCAGTCATTACCCGGAGTGGACTGAGATACAGCTCCTGGTTCTTCAGAAACTGCTTGAGAACCATCTCCTGGAGTTAATGTTCCGCTATTGTAGTCCCATAGCATGAAACCGCCAGCGGAATTGACAGCGTCTTGCAATGAAATTGTGAAATCATAACTCTGTGCTACATCGTATGAGCGAGGAACTCCGGAAATTGAAACAACGACATTATTGTTTGCTGAACCACCACCATGGCAGGTACAACCATTCTCTATAACCAACTTTCCACCATTTTCCCAAGGCGGTCCTGTCGATACTCCAAGTGCTGGAGCAATGAATAACAAAGCCAGCAATGAAACGATTAGCAAACGACCACGACGTGATATCATAATCTCACCTATTCTTCTCCACCTGCGCCCGCCCTTTGAACATTACTTCTAAGCAATGCCTCTATTGTTCAATAATTTACTCCGGATTATGACTACAAATCAATTTTCCTTGATTGAATTATTCAATGCAGTCATCATTTTCTTGCCATCACCGAATAGCATCATTGTCTTATCCATGTAGAATAAGTCATTGTCTACACCAGCATATCCTACACTCAATGAGCGCTTGATGATGACAACAGTCCTTGCTGCATCAACATCAATAATTGGCATACCTGCAAGCGGTCCTTCTCCGCTACGGGCTGCTGGATTGGTTGTGTCATTTGCACCGATTACAACTGCGACATCGCAATCAGGGAATTCTTGGTTAATTTCATCCATCTCAATCAATTGCTCATATGGAACATTTGCTTCAGCTAATAGAACATTCATGTGGCCAGGCATTCTGCCGGCGACAGGGTGAATTGCGTATTTGACTTCGGTATCATATTTCTCAGAGATTAAATCTGCAAACTCTTTTACTTGATGCTGGCATTGGGAAACAGCCATTCCATATCCTGGAATAATTATTACTTTTTGTGCACCATCGATCATCATTGCAACTTCATCAGCATCTGAACCTACCTTAGTGCGAGTTAAATCTACTTTTTCGCCACTTCCACCGAAAGACTTGAACAATACATCAATTAATCTGCGATTCATTGCTTTACACATAATGAATGTCAGAATAATACCTGATGCACCAACGAGTGAGCCAGCGACTATCAATACCGAATTTGAGAAAATAAATCCTGTAAATGCTGCAGCGATTCCTGATAATGAATTTAACAGAGAAACAACAACTGGCATATCAGCACCACCGATTGGTAGAACCAGAATAATTCCAAGTAGACATGAAATTGCAATAATTGCCCATAGGTAATCCTGATTTGTCGGTTCTGAAATGCTCTTAACAATCAATACAGCAACAGAAATCAATAGCAGAATCTTAACCGGATTTAGCCAAGTAGGTCCCCAAGTAGGTGTCTTAATCCATTTGCCGAAAATTTCAACTCCACCCTTTAACTTGTACATTGCCAAAAGTGAACCGGTTAAAGTCATCCATCCAACTAGAGCAGAGAGTCCTGCTGCAACCATTGTTACAGTTAATTCAAGTCCGGTAGGAATGTTTGCTCCTGCTTCTAGATACTTCATTGTTTCAGATAATGCGACCAATGCACTTGCAGCACCACCAAATCCATTGAATAGAGCAACCATTTCTGGCATTCCCGTCATCTCGACCCTTACAGCCATCCAATATCCAATTAGCGAACCGATAGCCATTCCAGCAATTATTAGAGTCCATTGAGCATTACCTTCAAGTTGCATACTCGCTACAGTAACTACAACTGCAACGAGCATACCAAGTGCACCCAACTGGTTGCCTTGAGGGGCAGTTCTAGGGTGGCCTAGTTTCTTTAATCCCATAATGAATAGAACTGCAGATAATAGATATCCTACTGAAATCCAATCGCCCATGAAGTCAATTAATGCAGACATTTTAAGCACCTCTCTTCTTCTTCTTTCCAGCAATCATATTGAGCATACGATTAGTTACTGCAAATCCGCCGACCACATTAATCATAGCGAGAACTACTGCTACGAATGAGAGAATTCCAGATGTCACAGTGCTCCCGCCCGCATATGCGACATTTGCACCAATCAATGCGCCTACAATACTGATTCCAGAAATTGCATTTGCACCACTCATCAATGGCGTGTGTAGTGTTGCAGGAACTTTGGTAATCAATTCAACACCAAGGAAAATTGCTAGTACGAATAATGTGATGCTACCGATTAATAATTCTGGAGTCATTGAACCACCCCTGCCAAGCGTGATTGCTTATGATGAATTTCACCATCTTTGCAAACAAGGACGCCACCCATACCACCGATGTGGAAGTCAGAGCCTTCAGGTGCCCCAACGAGAACATCATCATCATCTGTGATGACGACTTTTCCTTCCTTGACCAGCGAGGTCATGAAAGTAGTTAGATTGTTTGAATACAACATGCTTGCTGTATTTGCCAAAGTACCAGGCAGATTAGAAGTTCCTACGATGATTACACCATTTTCAGTAATGGTAATTTCTCCTGCAACAGTATCTTCACAATTACCGCCAACATCAGCATTCATATCAACAACAACTGCTCCAGATTTGAAATTTGCAACTGCTGTTGAAGGTACTGTGATTGGAGCGGGTCTTCCGAATATCCTTGCGGTTGTGACAATAATATCAGCATCGGATGCAACACCACATACAGTATCATTTACCTTTTGAATAAATTCCCCAGTTAGAGGTTTAGCATAACCTGATTCATCTTCAAAGTCATCCATTCCATCCACTTCGATGAATCGTCCACCAACCGATTCAATTTGTTCTGCAGCAGACTTTCTTACATCGGATGCATAGACAACTGCACCGAGACGTTTTGCAGTAGCGATTGCTTGTAGTCCAGCAACACCGCTTCCCATTATTACAACTTTAGCCGGGCGAACAGTTCCAGCCGACGTAGTCATCATAGGAATGCCACGTGGTGTGTGAGCAGCACCAAGAAGTACTGCCTTATACCCAGCAAGATTATCTTGGCTTGAATTAACATCCATTGATTGTGCACGTGAAAGTCTTCGAGGAATCATATCCATTGATAGTAATGTAATTCCAGAGGACATACATCCCTTTACATTTTCAGGGCATCTAAAAGGATCTGAAACACAAGTTAGATTTGCGCCTTTAGAAATGCCATCAACTCCAGGGAATCTAATACATACAATGTTTTGACATGCTAATACTTCAGCACGTGTGGAAATAGTTGCACCAGCACTTTCATATTCAGAATCCAAATAATTAGCAGACTCTCCTGCACCCTTTTCAACAAAGATTTCAAATCCCGCCTTTAACAATTTCTTAACACTACCAGGGACTATGCCAACGCGTGTTTCTCCTTCAGGTTCCATAGGTACTCCAAGTTTCATGATATCACCAATAATGTCGAATCCCGCATGACTAGCATTCAGGATATTTGAGGCGAGCAGTAGGGGGTTTTTAGATAAAGCGCTTTGTGACAGAATTTACATTGACTGAGAAGTTGAAAAACAGCCGTCCATTTCACAGCAATTTTGCTGATGGAGAAGCAAAAATTATTGACAATCATACTTATGGAGGACCGATGTTTGGGCAAGATTAGGCAAGTGATTCACTATGGCTAATGGACGAAGAAAAATCGCAGTTATTGGAGCAGGAAATGTGGGTGCAACTTGTGCATTCGTATTAGCACAAATGAAGATAGCAGACATTGTATTGCTAGATATTTTTGAAGGATTTGCAAAAGGAAAGGCATTGGATATGAGCCAAAATTCAAACATCTTGAATTATAACGGAACCATTACCGGAACTGCAGATTATACAGACATCGCAGACTCCGAAGTTATCGTTGTCACATCCGGTTTCCCGAGACAACCAGGAATGTCTAGAGAGGATTTGATTGGAAAAAACGCAGACATTGTGAAGCAAGTCGGAACTGGAATTCGCGAACACGCACCTAATGCAGTAATCATTATGATTACCAATCCTCTTGATTTAATGACTTATCATATGCAGCAAGTTACTGGATTCCCAACAGAGCGGGTAATCGGTCAAGCAGGAGTTCTCGACAGTGCAAGAATGGCACATTTCATCGCGCTTGAACTTGGATGTGCAGAGGAAGATGTTTCGCCAATGGTACTTGGAGGCCATGGTGATACAATGGTTCCTCTTGCAAGATATACTACAGTTGGAGGAATTCCAATCACCCAGTTAATCAGTGAGGAAAGAATTGATGCAATCAGTGAACGTACTGCAAAGGGTGGCGGAGAAATCGTCAAACTACTAGAACGCGGTTCAGCATTTTATGCACCAGGTTCAGCCGCAGCAATAATGGCAGAATCAGTCCTAAATGATCGCAAGAGAGTTATTCCAGCCTCATGTCATCTATCAGGTGAATACGGATTGGAAAATATATACATCGGAGTTCCTTGTATTATTGGTGCCAATGGAGTTGAGAAAATCTTCGAATTAGAATTGACAGAATCTGAGTTGGAATCATTACATGGTTCGGCGAATTTTTACAAGAGC
>DUCL01000130.1 GCA_012959845.1 Candidatus Poseidoniales archaeon | reverse complement strand
TTACCTATACCAGCATCACCAAGTGCTAATATTTGTTGAGTAGTACCTTCAATATTCAAATGCTGCAATGAGTTTATCTGGCCGATTTCTGCCCAATTCCATGAAGATAATTGGGATAATCCACCATCTGCTTGCAGAGGTGCAACAACCATGCCAACCGATGTTGCTATTGCCATTGCATATGCACTAGAATCTTGTGTTAAAATAAGTGAATCATATAATTCAACACCTTGCGGCATCCACTGGTCTGCACTTGTTTTTGCATCATAATCAAGAACGGTAATTCCATACTTAGTGGTCACATACATTTGTTCACCATTTCGGTCTAAATCTACAATATCGTGGTGGATAATGCTCATTTCCTCCTCACTAGCAGTGAAACTTAGAGGGAATTGAGAGGAAGTGGATTCTTCTGCCCCTAGGAAAGCAGTTTTCAATCCTGGAATTATTGTATTTCCATTATCAAAGTGTATCAAGTATTCTTCGAAATTGGATAATTCTTCGCCAATTTTGAGCGCTGTGCGGGTGCGGCTAACATCAGGAGAAATTACTCCGTCGCGATTAAGATCCCAACCATCCATATCTATGTCTAGAAGTGCATCGGTTCTATTTAGTGGATCTAAGCCGAAATGCGCTTCCCATCCATCTGGTATTCCATCACCGTAACTTGGGAATAATCTTCTAACAGAAAATCCATCCCAATGATATCGGTCAGAATCTTCCAGTAGTGGGTCTGAACCGAGCCACAAATCTTCGTCAACAACATTGGTAGCATTCGTAGTACATGCAGATAATAGATTTTGGAATGTTGCGTTATCTCCTGATGGTAAATACGGCCAACTCTTCAAGATTGAGCCTTGCGGCAATGTAGCAGAACACCAAAGCCCATCAAGTTCAGTAGTATAATTAGAAGGTGCTCCGAAACGGTATTCTTCTGAAGAGGTGAACCTCTCAGACAACGATAATACACCATCTCTATTAACATCAAAACCATCTTCATCAGGGTCCTCTGAAAAATCTGATGAATTCAAAGGGTCAAATCTAAAACAATCAAAACGAAGATTAGCGTAATCAAAACCTCCGATTCTTGCGCACATATATGCTTCAAAACCATCTGGCATTCCATCACCATCAGTGTCGGAAACACGTGGGTCAAGATATTGTCTATTGCCTTCCTCATCTATCGTACCGGTAAGTCCACGGGCAAAACCAGGTTCTGTACAGTTTGCGGGATATGGCCAACAATATTCTTCTGTGGCATTTAATCCATCTTTGTCAATATCAACCAATGCATCTGAAGCATTATCCTTGTCCATTCCGGGAAGGATAATCTCTCTACCATCGATAGTACTCCAATTCATCCATTCTTCAAATAAATTTTCGTGGACATCCGGAATTCCATCTTTATCGGTATCAGTTTCTGGAGGCTTTTCTCCCTCTGTATCATTAGGGTGAATATTCGAAACCGGAGAAACCGCTGGAAATTGTGACATAAATAGCAAACTTGCTATGACTGCCAGTGTTGTGAGCAATGTTGTTTGACTGCGACGCAATTGATTCACCCTTGACAAAGCATACGCTTCGCTAAACTGTCAACCTCAAAACACTACTTATGAGGGTGGTGGTGCACTGTTCGGACATCACTTCATGTCATATGAGAAAAATATTAGCAAATATTCCGCATATTATTCAATATTTCCAGCATTGGTGAGTTATTACTTCTCAATAAACCACACGACCTTGGCACTATTTAGGGGGTTTATTGAAAGCCCGTACGCGTCAGGCTATATTTGGTTGCGATGTCATTATCAATCACTCATTTAGGAACTGGTAGTCGTGGTAACTCCACGCTATTGGAATCTGATGATGTCAAGGTATTGATTGATCAGGGTTTTAGTGGTGCACAGTTGGAAAAAAGATTGGCAATTCTTGGAATTTCTCCGCAACAAATTGATTGTATTGTAATTTCTCATCATCACGGTGACCATGGTGGTGGCGCACGCGTTGCTCAGAACAAATGGAATATCCCCGTAATCGCAAATGAAAGGACGGTTCAAGAACTAAATTTGGACCCTATGAAAACCCAATATTTTGAATCTTTAGATATCGTAAAAATTGGTTGTGATTTGTCAATATTGGCAGTGCCTGTTCCACACGCTGGGGCGGATAATGTAGCATTTGTCATCAGCCACTCAGGAGAGAGAGCTGCCATCATCACAGACTTGGGTTCATGGACTGATGAATTAGTGCAACATGTTCGAGGTTGCCAGCATATTTCTGTCGAGGCTAACTACGATACTAACCGGCTAATGACCGGGCCATACCCCTACTCATTGAAGGAGAGGATTAGTGGTAGAGGTGGGCACCTTTCCAATGACCAAACCGGTGAGTTTTTGTCAATGGTTTGTACCGAAAAAACAAGGAGTATCACTTTGACTCATTTGAGTGAAAGAAATAACCAACCTCACCTTGCAGAATCCACTGTGCTGTTTCACATTGACGAGGTATTTTCTGGTGACATACATGTCTCATCTCAAGGCGGTCCAAAAATTACTCATTTCATTGGTCAAGATGCCCCAGAAAAAACCCAAATGCTTGCCGAATTAAATCGCTGAATAATAATTCATTGCGAAATAATCACCCCCTATGGGGGGTGAAAGGGTCAAGTGCTAAATGGGGTCAGCGTCGTGGGCTGTTTGTGAAGTCGTCACCCGATGCTCGTTCTCGCACTTCATCTAGCGGTGATGAAAGGGCGGTTAGCGAAGTTCTTGGAGTCATAATGATGATGGCTATGGTCATCACAATTATGGGAGGGGTTTGGGTTTTCCTAAATCCCTATCTTGTTGATTTTCAAGATAATACCAATTGGAAATCGGCTGTTAACATTGCAGATAGTATAGATGACCGGATCGATGTTGCTGGTTCATCGCCTGAAAATACTGGTATTCGTAATACATATGCATTGAAATCAACAATATTGATGCCTACTGAAAATGTCGAAAAATGGGCCATTTCTGCCGATTTGGTAAGTTCAGAACGTATTGAAATAATTAATCTAAATCATACAACTTTGACGATATTATCGGCCAATGAAACAGCCCGCAGTGTGACAATTGAAAACGAGGTTTCAAGTTTTACGCAATCATTTCAAGCATCGCATGAGCCGGTCATCATCCAACATAATATCAGCAGACAACATTGGATGATGATAACTGTTTATGATGAAGATAATACCCCTCTTCATAGGCAATTTGAAATTTCATTATCCGGATTAACAATCACAACATCATTTGGTGAAGGTGAGCACCAAATAGCATTGATGAATAATGCAAGAGCAGCAAAATTCCCAAATGAACCGTGGCAATTAACCCGCTTGCCGAATATGGAAATTGACTCACTTGCCAATGGCCAATTTCGTTTCTCTATTCTGCTAACCGATATCACATTGAATGGGAGTCTTGGCTCCTCCAATACAAT
>DUCL01000129.1 GCA_012959845.1 Candidatus Poseidoniales archaeon | reverse complement strand
ACCTGGTATTGGCAGCAACACATGGCCATCTATGACGATGGCTTGGTCTTCGACGAATACACAATCTGGATGATTTGGGTCTGCATCTAACATTGTCACTTCCAAGCCCGCATCCTCAAAGGTTTGACAATATATTGCATGTTGTTTTCTAGCCAAGTCTATATCGGTTGGACCTGTTCCAAAATAATTTGCTATGGCATTGGAATAACCATCAGAAATCCCACGGGCTAAAACCCTATGTTTCTGACCTAAACGGACAGTAGCCATGGTAATTCCTCTTAACTCCCTCTCTTAATGGTTCGCCTTTTTTCGGAATCTTGTTTCCGGCTGCCGGAAAATGTTATTTCCTGATATTCTCTTTATTGGGAGTGATTGTTGGAAGATTTTAGATTTTTTTAAAGCGTTGGATTCAACAATGATATGCTTGTGGGTGGGGTATGGGCCGTTCAACATCTCATGCTGCACTGATGGTTCTGATGATGTTCAGTGCTTCACTTGTCGGGTGTTTTGGTGAGGATGTTTCTTCGCAAAAATTATCTGAGTCGGATCTTGAAGTTTCCCCTTCCGATTGGACTGCGGGAGAATGGATTCGGGTTTCATTCACTGCTAAATCTGACCTCTCATTATTCATCCCACATTTCCTCAAGGATTCTTCAACAAATTATTTACAGAACGGAACTATTATTCAAATGCTAAATGGTGAAACTGTAGATGTTGACATTTTGCCGAGTGCCCGACTCGGCAATGCTACACTATTCATCGCAAAAGCGGGGGTTGATGTTTTTCCAATTCGTTCGGCCAATGAGTCGTGGGGTACTTGGTTAGCCCGCGGTGGCGCTAGTGGAAAATTGTTGAGTGGCGCTATTATTCAATCTGCAAATACTGAAGGTGGGGTGTTACCTTACACTCAACCGACAAATGATAGTGGAAATGTTGGCTCTGTAGTCGGCATTCGCATTCCAATGACTCGTGCTGTTGATTCTTCCTTTGAAGTAAATCAAGGCCAAGCCCATACAAAAGGATGGGTTGATGGTCGTGCTGTCTATGATTGGGTCTATTCGATTACCGATGAAACACCAGACCCATTGGACCCTGCAGATTTTGCTGTTGGATATCTTGACCGATGGGTTGGCAATGGTAATCCTGCATATGAAGATGCTATTACTTTCTTTTCCGGTGTATTAGAGGGATATGGTTTGGACGTTACAGTTCACCGCTTCCAGTCCGGTGTTGTTTGGGCCGTCAATATCTGTGGATACAAAGAAGGTACAATGTATCCTGATGAATGGCTTGTTTTCGGCGCTCACTTTGACATCGCACCGCCCGCAGCGTACACCCCGGGCCCAGATATTCCAGGATATGGAACTAGAACTGGTGCATACGACAATACTGCAGGAACTTCAATGATTCTTGAAACAGCAGATTCCCTCGCAAGTATTGACACACGCAGAACGATGGTTTTCTGTTTGTGGTCAAGTGAGGAAGAGGGTTTGTGGGGCTCGACATCATGGACACAAGAAGTGGCCGATATGGATGTAACAGTTACCAATTATGTCAATTTGGATATGATGGGAATTAACTGGCCTGGTGATTGGGTGCTATCTTGTTATATTGGGCCTGAAGTAGACCCTGATGTTATCGACCAAAAGCCGATGTATGAATTGGCGGAATGGGTTGGAGCGGGTCAATTGGGACTTGAAAAGGAAATTGCCAATGGTTGGGCTGCTTGGTCTGCGGATGGTGAATCTGCAATGTGGACCAATAACTATGAGGATACTGTGGCGATTTACGAATCACCTACTGCACGTTCAGACCATGACCCATTCCAAACAAACCTCAACACAGTAACAATGGGTTGGAATGGCGTAGTGGATGGATATCCATGTTACCATCGTGATTGTGATAGATTAAGTCAAATGGAATCCTACATGGATACAGACGATGCAACCGGTGAACAAAACTTGGTCGAATCATTTGATGTGGTCGCTTGGTGGGCAACAATGACTTTCCTAACATTAGATCAAGAACCAATCCTCAATGCACTGTGATTTGGTTGCGCAGAAAATGATGCCCTATCCTTCGATGATTGGGCATTTTTCATCTATATCTTCATAGATAACTGTCTTAGCCCAAAGATAACTTGTTCGCTTTGGGATTTTCTTTGATTTCTTTGCTAACTTCTTTCTTTTGTTGCGAAGAAGTAGTTCGTGTGCAATTGTTTCTGCCATTATGGCCATTTTAATCAATTAATAATTGTCCTTGAAACCTTATCAAACCTTTGGTAGTTTGCTGCCTTTTCCCCGATTTGTGTAAATTGGTTTCCTTATTACACCGCCTTAGTGCCACATTACACTGTAATTGATGATACGAAATAGGCGCAGACTTGAGAAGGGAGGAGTTGACGCAACTTCATGCTCGGCACCACCCACATCCGCGCCTTGTTGTTGGTATCCATCATGTGTATGGCTCCATTAGCAGGTTGTTTTGGTGAGGATGAGAATGAAAGTGCGCCCAGTGCAAATGATGTTGTTATTACTCCTGAAGTTCTAACCGGTGGAGTTTTTCAAGCTCTGACGATTTCTGCTCAGCGTGATGTTTCTGCATTCGTTCCATATCTTGTTAGAGATGCAAGTTCGGGATATGTGTTCAATTCTACTGTTGTTGATTTACAGGCTGGAGATTCGGTGCAACTAACCGTTTTAGCCCCGCCGAGGGCGGCTTCTGCATTCGTATTTATTGGAAAGTACGCCCGTGAAAATTGGCCTATTAGAGAAGTTAATGAGTCTTGGGCAACGTGGATTTCTGAAAATGGCCACATTAGTGCTGATGCTGGCGCTATAGTGCGCATAGGAACTGAAAATATTACTTTCAATAGCAGCCAAGACACTGGAGGGGCTGTTGCCTATTATCCACTTGGCATAACTAGGGATATGGCGCCTGGATATTCTGAAGAAGAGGGTGGGCGTCATTCTACTGGAGTTGTACATGGAAGGACAACATACAACTTCCTAAGCCACATTACCGATCAAACACCCGACCCATTGGATTTAGCAGATGGTGCTGTTGGATACCTCGATAGGTGGGCTGGTCAGGCAAATACTGCTTACGAAGCGGGTGCAATCTATTTGCAAGATCAATTACAATCGTTTGGATTAGATGTTGTCACTCAGCGCTATTCATTCAGTGATATCTTTGAAAATCAAAATCCTGAAGCGTACAATATTTGTGGCTTTAGATATGGTAGTGAATTCCCAGATGAGTGGATGGTCTTTGGTGCGCACTTTGATATCGCCCCTCCTGCAAATGCACTACTGATAGACCCGCACACAACTGGCCAGAGAACATATGGAACTCGTGTTGGAGCATATGACAATACTGCTGGTACCAGTATGGTGCTAACGGTTGCTGAGGCAATGGCCAATTATGACACTCGTAGAACAATGGTGTTCTGCCTTTGGTCTGGAGAAGAGGGCGGAAAAAGAGGTAGTGATTAT
>DUCL01000128.1 GCA_012959845.1 Candidatus Poseidoniales archaeon | reverse complement strand
ATCAACATAGATGCATTGTCCAGTCACACCATTTGAAAGTGGACTTGCCAGCCATATTGCTGCGCCTGCAACATCCGATTGACTAACATTTCTACGCAAAGGTGCATTGGCCTCAACATGGTCAAGGATTTTGTCAAAACCAGGAATACCTCCAGCAGCGAGTGTTGCAATTGGTCCTGATGAAATCGCATTTACTCTGTGTCCATCAGGTCCTAAGTGACAAGCAAGTTCACGAGTCCAACATTCCAATGCTGCTTTGGCCATGGACATTATTCCATAGTTTGGTACGAAACGATTTGCTGCAGCATATGTTAGAGTTATTGTTGATGAGTTTTCATTGAGGTGAGGTAATGCGAATTTCAAACATCTTTGCAAGGAATTGGCCGAGATTGTCATTGCTGTGTTAATATCTTGATCTTCAACAAATAGAATTGGTCGGTCAAAACATGAACGTGGTGCAAATCCGATAGCATGAATCAAAATATCTGCTTTCAAACCTGGGTTTTCGGCAGAAAAAGCATCAAAGAATTCCTTGGTCTCTTCATCGGTTGCAACATCGAGCGGATAGAAACCAGCAATTTGAGGCAATTTGTCCTTTAATTGGAAAACTCGACTCATAAATCTCTTCTGATATCCCAGATATAGAGTAACTCCAGAGGCCGCCAATTGTTGGCAAATAGCCCAAGCGATAGAATCCTCACTTGCCACACCAAAAACAAATGCGGTTTTTCCTTGGAGTCCGAGCATAACAGCACCTACCCATTGGGTAAGTGTTGCCCACTACACCACCCCTTTGACTGTTACCGTTGAATAACAACAACAAATGGAGGTTTTATGACCTTTGTAAATAGGCCGACGCACACCGAATTACCCCCGGAATAGGCCTCGTAAATTGATGCTTTTTCAACACCGCTTTGAAATTGCGCGGAAAAATACTCATTCTACTATTACCGCGCATATGCGAAGTATCATTCAAAGTCATCAAGGAAGGAATCCAAATCGTCTTCTTCTTCATCCAAGTCAGAAAATAAATCATCAAATTCATCAAATTCATCCAAATCATCTACAACATCGGATTCTTTTTCAATATCAGGAAGTTCTAATGTACGTGGAGTTGCGACTTCAGCAGATCTCCTGCCTACAACCTTCAGGGCCAAAACAAGAATGAAAATACCTAGTATTCCAGCGCCGAGAATTGCTCCATATTTTTTCATGTCACCAGTACTCATTTCGTCAAGTCCACCTAATCCGGAAAGTTCGCTAGATTTTTCTATCACGATTGTTATTGATATTTCACTGAATTCGGCATTGTCATCATTATTACTCTCTGCACGGATTATCACTTGAACTCGAACCTCTTTGCTAACTTCTGATGGTGCGGTAATTGATATTTCACGCAGTGAAGAAACACTTCCAGAATCAACATCTTCAGCAACAAATGAACCTAATGGGAAACTAAATCCACTCTCAATTAATTCAGCCTCATTTGCAATTGAGACTCTTATTTTATCCTTATCATTACCGTTGTTAGAAAATTGGAAGGATAATACCCTCGCTTCATCAAGCACCATTGTTCTAGTACTTTTATCGCTCATTTCCAATTCGACCATTCCATAAGTTGAAACTGTAAAATCACCATTGTATGAAGCATTCGCATTGGCCCAATCGTAGGGGACTTGGCCGATACTGTCGACTTGAGCAATCAGTGTAAATGAGTAACTAGTATCTGCTGATAATTTTGTAGGACCTGAAAATGTAACTGTAAATTCCTCTTCTTCATCTGCTCCTAATGTGAAAGTATCTTCCGACAATATCATTTCTACATTATTTCCTTCCCATTCTTTATCAACAGAAATCGTCTCCTCAAAAGATGAGGGGTTGCGTACTACACAAGTTAGATCAATTGGTTCATAGTATGATGGATGAACATTCATTACGGGGTTAGAATCGCAGTCGATCTCAACACTTGGCACTGTTGGAACTTGTGCTGAAGTCATGAGAGACAATGCTGGGAGCATGAAAAAGGCAAGGGCGAAAGCCATAATTTGTCCTCTGCGCATGTTCCTCACTGGCTGTGGGTTGAACCGCTCTTTCATCAATGTGATGGATGAAAGTGCCCTGATGTGCCTATGCTCGCACCGTTTCGCCATAAAGCAAGTTAGGTAAGTCTTGGTGAGTATTCCATAGTATTTCTTCATCAATTCCAAGTTCCAACAATTGTTTAGTTCTCTTTGGAACTGTTTTTGGACCTAATACCGCACCTGGACGTTTCGGGTCATCCATGTAATCTGTCTCAAGCAAAAACCCATGACTCGACTTCCCAATATTCTCCATCAACTCTTCAATAGCCCCTTTACCGATTAATACACTGGGAGTAATTCCTTTGGTAATCTCTGCATCAATATTTGGCGGAGCGTAATGTCTAACAATTTTCTTGCTATCCATTCCCGATTTTGTAGCCATTTGCGATAAATCAGAATATGTAGATTGTAATTCGCCTTCGACGTGCAACTGTAATGTAATTCCTTCTTGACTGGCTAAATGCATTGTTTCCATCAATAACTCATTTGACATATCCCACACCTGTTCTGATACTGGCCAATGTGGCCTACCTACTTCTCCGATAGCGTGTGCTTTTCCTTCTTGGACAAACTCCAATGCAGCATCAATGCTTTCGCGATAATTATTTGCAGCATTTTCAATTCCTTGCTCATCTTCACTTTGGATTGCATTATCTAATTGATGAGCAAAAGCCGCCGGATGAGGCCCCAATACCACTCTGACGCCAAGACCGACTTCATTACGAACTGCTTGTGCCATAGAAATTGTATCTGCATATGTATCGCTATGGCCCTTTTTAGTAGTTGGTGGAGAACTGAAATCAGGGCAGTGAACTAGAACTAAATCAGTGCCCCCAAACCTTTGAAAATCATGAGCAGCTTGAAGAAATAGTCCTTTACGATTAAGATGAAAATGGTTGTCAGTAACTGGTCCATCCCATAATTTGGATAACTCATTCACCGCTTTCACCTATTGACGCCACTGGGTTGTGGCTATTCTCTCTTGTGCTGAAAATTGTAATTGGATCAAATTCTTTGAATAAAATATCCACTTTCATCGAATACACCTTTCCAATAAACTGCAGCCATTGCAACCATATTAGGAGAGTGTGCTCCAGTTGTAATACATCGGCCATTTGGCCAAATATGCATGGTTACCCCGTGTCTTGAATCCTCGACGATTGAACAGCCAAGACGAGCATCGTATTGCGCATCTCCTGCCCCAACTTGACCGACTATTGACTCAACTGCAATGGTTTCTTCAAAATCAAACGATGCGACCATAGGCCCTATTTCTGTAGTCAGCCCAGTATCATCTAATCCCATTTGTAATAGGAATTCCTTTGCCGCTGCACGAGCAGTTTCAACACGTTGAGTTCCATGAATTACTATCTTTCCTTCAGCATCGATGACTACCGTTGCGCGGGGAGCATCTAATACTTTGATTACAACACCGCCTGTTGCCGTACCGCCAAGTTGAGCGACTACCGCATCTGGGTCTACTGGTGTTTGTGAAATGAAACGGACGAGTTGATTTTCAACACGAACATCAAAACCTTTTGGCGCCATAATCACTCCTCCTCTATGTCATCCGAAACTGTTGGGGATGAAGTAATCTCCTCAACCTCTTGTTGCTCATTTAATGCTGAAAAAATAGCATTTCTCCATGGCATATGCATTGGTAATATCAGAGTCGCATCATCTCCATGTTGGGCTCTTAAATCCGCTAATGCGCCACGTAACCTTGCAGCAAATCTGTTATCTCTATACGAAGATATCGATTCGTTGATCAACCATTCAGAAAGTTGCCACCAAGTAAGGGCTAATACGCTTGCTGAAGCCATATTTTTCGTTATTCCTTTTGGTGGATTCCTCGCTTTAGCGACGTTGTTCTTCATTCTTTTCCGCCACTTTCCACCGAGGCTAATCATCCCAAGTAATTTCCTCCAATGAGATACTACCTTTGCCTCGTTGCCCAGATGCTCAAGCCATTCATCATCATCTTCAGCGATTGGTTCAATAAAATAAACTGGCCTTTGATGCCTAACGGCATTGCGATGTAATCGTCGAGGTTCCGGGTCGGGGAATCTTCCAGAAACTACTCCTTCCAATTCTGTTACATCGTCAAGATAAATCGCCAATGCACCACCAGAAAGAAGACTATGGTTGAGATTGACTCCTGGCGACTCTGCCTCATCAATCTCTTCTTGTTCCCATAATTCAACAACATCTGGTGCTTCTAGTAATGCGATGCCCTGCCATTCTTCCCTTGGCCTCATTTTTAGGGGGAATATCACTGTTGGCAATGTACCATGCAAGATGATTCTGCCTCCATCAGGGTCCGACCATTCAAGGTCCTCCCATGATAGAATAGGTTGCAACAATGTCACCTTCATTGACTATTTACCCAATCTTTCAATGCTTCAATGCTCCATCCTTGGTCAAAGTAGCCTTGGATTTCTGCTTGAGACCATTGCGGGAATTCTGCCAATGCTCTAGCCATTTCAGGATCAACATCTGCTGCAGGGCTTTCATTGTGAGTTGGTAATTCTGCATAGACCTTACCGTCACCATCCTCATATTCATCGTCATATATACCGCCGGATGATGAACTCTTTCCATCTTGTCCACGCTTGACTAATACGACTACAAGAACCAATAGCACTGCTGCGATAATACCAACGATTGCTAACAATAGAGTTGCACTGCTTGAATCTGATTCTTCCTGAACCTTAACATTGAATTTATCTCCTGCTACAGAACCATCATACTTCGTGTCGCTCGATTCATTATCAAGAATCATGTAATACATTCCTGTAGTTGCACTCGGGAAGGCCTCAAGTTCAATTGTAAACCAAGCGGATTGTCCTATTGCCATCTCATCGGTTTCAATTGTTCCAACCTTTGATGGAATTCCATTATTGATTACTGATTTCACAATAAGACTTGCTGCACCGTCCATGGTACCAGTATTTCTTAATTCAACTTCAAGCGTCATTCTTTGCCCTACTGTTGGATTAGTTGGAATCATTTTAACATTCAACACATCAAACTTTGCTGCTTCATGAATGAAATTGTATATTGATTTGTGAGATTGTTCTCCAGATACCATATGACCTACTGAGCCATCTTCCTGCAATCCACCACCGAGGATAATTTGCGAACCTGCTGAATCTACACCCTCAATCCAGAATATTACTTCAACACCGATAATGTCGGCCGCGACTGGGTCGAATTGACCTTCTTCAAGTGGCCACAAATCAATACAATCAGCTGTTGCGAAATATGAACCGCCTGTTGGCAATAAGTCGAGAGTTTCCTTCATTTCCTCATTTCCATGGGTTGTTCTGTATTTGCCCCATGTAATATCATTAGCAGGGTCATCAAAGAACTTCCAAGCGACTTGCACATCACCAGGGAAGAGTGCTTCTTGCTCTTCGATAATTACTTCAACATCAATACAATGATAGTTAGATGTAGAAATGAATCCTTCAAGAATCTCTCCAGTTGCTCCTTTCTTTGCTGTCCAAGAGTTGGTTGCAACACGAGGTGAATTACTATCAACCTTGATGTTGAATGAAGCACATCCAAATGAGGATGAACTTGAACATAATCCAAAGGTTGTATCTATTGCACCGTTTGGCAAATCAATCAATTCAAATGTATATCTGTAGTCATTTGTAACTGGAGGTGCTGTAATGTTAATATTGAATTCTCCACCAGAAAAATTATGATAGAATGTTTCCCCAGGATATGCAATATATCCCTTAGCACCATTCATTAAGGCATCTTCACGAATAATCTTCAAAGTCATTTCAATTTCAGGCTTTATGTATACGCTGTTATAAATTCCGTCAATATATGCGTATTGTCCAGTAAATGAAACTATATCACCAGGATAAACGAATCCTTTTCTAATATCTGCAGTATGCGGTTCACTTTCGTCAGCAAAGAATGGAGTAACCATCAGGTCATTGACCTCATCGGTTCTAACATCGAGTTGAATTCCATCACTGTAGAACCAAGATTGAATGTGACGTCCAGAAACTGGCAACATTCTATAACGTGGATTATCCAAGTCTTGCATGTAAAGCACTGGTGAATTCAAAGTATTACCTTCTCCTAATACACCCCAATCAATTCTAATTGGCAAATCAAGATAGAAATCGGATTCAAAGGTATCAACTAAATGACCACCATCCATTCTCAACAAGCGTGGACCTTCATTGTCAGCATCTTCTTCGATGATGTCTATCCATTGGCTGCTCGTCCAGGCGCTTTCATTGCGAGGGAAATACCACAAAGTCATATCCTCACGTGAGTCATCTAAATCAATTCTGATGTAATCGACATCACGCCATCCGTTATCATCACCAGCCTCTACTATCAAGTGATACTCATTTCCAGCATACATGGTTTGGTTCCAATCTCCTTGCCATTGTTGTTGGTTGGAATTAATGAATCTGCTATCACTAGAATCATCGATGAAGAAATTTCGGATAACCGGATTCTTAGATGACATTGAAACATAAGTTACATAGTCATTGTCAAATCCAGGTGCGCCACCATCTATTGGATTACCTGCTAAGTCAAATCCTTCAACCCACAAACTAACCTTTCCAACAGGGTCTTGTCCTTCATTGGCATAATCATTGTATTGACCAGAGTAATTTGAATTTGGTACTTCACCATCACTGGTTAGCGTGATACTAACATACTCGTTAGCAGTTGCCAAGCCGTCCATATTTGCATCGTGGTCATGCTCAACCCATATGTATAATTCCAAGTTTTCAGGAGGATTTGGCAAATCTTGTGCTTGCATTCTAATCTTCTGTGTTGCGGATGGAACAACCCATGTATCGTCTACTAGAGTTCTCCAATTGCTATCCACATTCGGATCTACTTGACCATTCAACACTTGCATATTCATTAAATTTGGATCATATGTATCAATTGTTAAATTAAATGGAATCGCACATTCTGCATCTGGACGAAGTGATATGCTTGGACAGAGTGTATCTCCGCCTATGTATCCACTCATCTTGAATCGGTATACTTCTTCTCCGGCAGCGGTTGAGCCCAAATCAATAGTCCAATCGAAATCACCACCAATTACGCCTGATTGGTTTGCTACTTCTTCCCATTCTGTTGTAACATTGCCTTCTGTATTATTGATATGACGTAATTCTAATGTCATGTAGTAACTAGTTGGGTCTGGTGATGCATCTAGATCTTGTAGTCTGATTGAACCTACCAATTTTATTTCTTGATTGGACATTCCATCATCTAAATTTTGGACAGTTCCAATGCTGTTCTGAAGAGTGAAACTTGTGATTCCTGCATCGTTTTCAACCGCATTTCCTCCAACAGGGGCCATCAACAATGCATCGGGTAGACCATTTACACCATTACCGGCAATCAAGCCAGAATAGATTCTAACCGTTTCAGTATCTTCCCAAGAAGGATTAACTCTAAATCTCCAAACTACTTCTTTACCATTTGTAATATCAGAATATGTTGATGATTCAAGTGATAGCAAATTATCTTCATCACTTGCTTCTGAGAAACCTAAGAACTCGGAATAAGATAAGACTACATTTCCAGTATTTGACTCAAAGGAAAGTGTCGCTTCTGCAAGTGTAGAACCAGTTAATGGGTCAACGGTATGAGTTGTAACAATTTCATAAATATCACCGTTTGGATAAAGTCCAACTGGATTTCCACTCAATGTAATTGTGTTGGCATATCCTGTGCTTGTAGAAACTGAAAGGTCGGATAAAGTAACTCCGCCACCAGTTGTTGAGGAAACTGCAATTAGTACGCTAGCAGTTGCTCCTCCTCCGTCCCAAAGTGCAACACCTTGATTCAATTCTGAATCAAGTCCATCACCATTGTTGATAGTCGTGGAATAATCGTAGATTACATCTAATCCTTTAACGGTCATTGAAGCACCTGTGCTAGCATTTGGAGATATTGCCTTGAAGAAGAAGGTCATCCATTCATTGCCATACTCATCAACATGGCTAGTTGGAACCATTGGGTTTGTCAACAATGAACTTAATGCTGGTGCTAGCCCAAGTACATCAGGAAGCCCTTCAGCGATAATGACGGTTGTGTTATCAATGCTACCGAGACTATACTCTTGTGTTCCTGAAACAAGATAGAGGTCAAATCCTTCAATCGGGTCGGAGTTAGAATGAATTGTTATGTCATCAAATGCTACATCAGCAGCAGTGATAACTGAACCCTTTGGAAGCATGAAATGGCCTCCAATTGCTGTTCCGGTTAAATCGGTCAACATTACCTTGCTATCTGCGCCATAATTGACGCCATTCGCCTTGTTATTCCAGAGAGTTGTTTGTCTTCCAAAGTATCCGAATGCTGGCTCATCAAAGCCCCAATCAGTATCACCATCGTGTGCAACATCAATTTGAATCCTTTCTGCATGATGACCAAAAGTAAGGTCAAACCACATTCCCCCGACATTACACGAGTTAGTATAGGATAAAATTGCACTGAATCCGAAAATCGGTGCTGTCAAATTCTCTTGAACATTATTTGAGAGTGAACTAACGCCCGATACTCCAGTGTACGAAACATCAATAGATGGTTCGTCTGGACAATCGTCTTGAATAATTGGAGTAATACTTGTGATTGGGCGATTGAATTTTTGTCTCTCCATATCAATAGTGAAGGTGGTGTCTACAATACTCGGTGCATACATCATCGGTTCACCTGTACCTTGAGTCTCCCAAATTCCATTGGCAATCGTATTCATGCCAAGTGTTGTTTGATTAAATCCGGTTCCAACTCTAGTTCCAAGCGCTAATCCATGAAGTACAGGTGTACTGAGTCGGCTAGGACCGGAGTCGAATCTAAATTTCAAATTTATACTAGGATATGTAGTTGAATTTACATCCCATAATTCAATGATTTTTCCGGACAGTCCGGTCATTGCATTTCCATTGTTATCGATAACATCTTGTCCATTGGTTGAATCTACAATATCAACTTCAATTGTTGCACTAGGAGTGATTTCAGACTCCAAATTTAGAATTCCAAATCCATTCGGCTGATTATCTCCACCAAGTGCAGAAGGTAGGAATCCACGTATTGTCATTTCACCAGATTGTGGTAATAGGTCACCTAATCTAAAGTCATCAATATACCATCCAGATGTATTGTAGTCTTTTACAGACCAACCAGTTGGTGGATTGTAACCCTGATGCTCCATTACGAAGCGAAGTTGAATATATTTTCCAACGTAGTCGGTTAGGTCTAATGCAATATTAGCCCAACCAGTTGGATTTGACGCCGTGGTTGATTGCCCCGCAATACCGCGTTGCTGGTTGCCTAAGTTATCGGTTGGAATTCCTCCACATTGATATCCAATCATATTATTCTGCAGGGAACTAGACCTTTGATAGTAACCATTTCCAAGGCCAATTCCTGTGCTGTTTGATATATCTAATGGAATGTAATCAAAACCGGTAGAGTCTGGTGGGAAGTTACCTATGAGCGATGAACGAATCTCCACATATGCACAATCCATGTATCTATTTTGAGGGGTTGTTGCTGAGCTTACAAAGGCCTCTAAGTTATGCCATGATGCAAAATGTGCAGTGTAAGATTTCAATTGAGGATTAACGAACATTTCAGCAGAAATCATTTTTAGGTCAAATGATTGAGCCCCATTGTCATCGGTGTAATCGTCATCATAGACATTTGTTCCCCAGCAATCTGTACCAGATGCACAATTTGAATTTGTAATCGTTCCACCGAATAGTGAACCATGTTCCCAGCCAATTCCACTTGTTGGTGGTGGCATAGTCATGTCCATGAACCCAGCATCTGTTCCTTCAAAGTCGGTAAGGAAACCATCGCTCTTCAAACTAACAGGAGTTGCTTGGGAGCCATCTTCAATTTGGAAATCATCGATATTAGAGAATATTGTCAACTGATTATTGTATTGCGGATTCCACACACGTGGAATAGTATCAACATCAATTCTTGCGTTAGAAGAATGCTCCACCATATTGGTTGCAATCTTCAAAGAAGCACCTGTAACAGTTTCTCCTGCTGGCAAGTCAACGACACCGTCAACTGTGTTCAAATACGCCGAACCATCTCTTAATTCGACATCTACTTCTGAAGCACCATTTGCAAATGTGCTTACTGAGGAGGCGGCGGCTAGTGGTGCAAAAAGCATCAATGCTACTAAGAACATCGATGTACTCATTTTTCTATTCTGTTGACTCATGGTATCACCTGCTATCCCCTGCGAGAGTCAAACCACCTAAAACCTCGTCGCATCAATGTCAAAACCAATTATTGCTATTGCACCCTCCTACGGAGGGTATAAATCGGCGGAAAAAGTGGGTATTTGGCGTTTTTTATATTTTTCATCGGAAATATATTTCACAAATCAACATTTCTTCTCAATTCCCAAGCCGCATCACAAATGTTGTCCATACCACCTACGCGTTCTTCACTCTTTTCTAACCATTCTTGATTGGCTACTGTGGTGGGGTGATTTGGCCCTAATGCATCACAAACTTCAGGTCCTTTGCTTATCTCATAAGTGCCAATTCTATCTGCAATATGCATGATTGTTGTTTTATCAAATCCCAATAATGGGCGAAGTGGTTGCAATTTGGTAGCCTGCTCAATTGAGCCTAAATTTCCTAATGTTTGACTCGAAACTTGACCTAGATTTTCTCCAGTCAATACATGAGTTGCTGGAATGTTTTGTGCAGCCCTATCCGCTAATCTGTTGAACATTCTTTTCATGTGTATGAAATACTCAGTGTGATTCCATTTCTCAGTGAATAATGACAGTTGATTGGCAACAGGAACGACGGTTAATTGCCGTGACAAATTCTTTCTTGCTGCTTCACCGATGGGACCCTCCATTTGCAAAAAATGACGCAATAATGCAATCGTCTTCTGTTCAGCAGCAGGACCGGTTATCGGTTCTTGGCTACAATGTACTGGATGAATTTTCCATCCTTTAATCAACATACGAGCAACTGCAACTGGTGAATCAATACCTCCAGACACCAAGCCTATGCAGACTTTGTCACCGCTCATGACTCGTCGAGATGACAGGGTATCATCAAACCACCCCTTCGCGCCTTACTTTGTTACATGGCTTCTTGAAGGAGATACATTTCCCAATAACCATGGAGCCATATACAAAGGAGCCGGTAACTCTCATTGAAGAAGTATTTCCGCAAGATACAAACTCATACAATACTCTCTTTGGTGGCCGCCTATTATCATTGATGGATAAGGCCGGAGGAATCGCTTGTGCAAAATTCGCTCATCGCGAATTCGTAACAATTTCAATAGACACTCTGAAATTTATCGCACCTGCTCATCAGGGAGATCTGCTCGAAGTTACTGGCCAAGTTGTATTCACAAGTTCTCATACCGCATGTACGAAAGTTACCGCATTTACACTGAATAAATCCGATTGGAAAAAGAAGAAGATTTGTGAGGGGTATTTCTTCTTCGTAGCAATAGATTCAATGATGCGTCCAATTCCAATTCCGCAATTTGTTGTTGAAAATGAAGATGAACAAGCAGAATATGATACTGCATTGGCTATTCGGAAACATATGTTGCAGTCAAAGAAAAAATCTTGAAATACCTCATACGAGATTAATTCTATCGCAATTTTGTGACTAACTATGTTTCGTCAGTTCCATAAACCAGTGATAATTAGCCCAAGTTATGGATGTAGTAATCGTCGGTAGTATCGCATATGATTCTCTGTCAACTCCAAGTGGTGAATCCGATGATGAATTAGGAGGTTCTGCAACCTATGGTGGTTTTTCTTCTTCATTTCATAGCAAGAGGCTATCCGGTGGAACCGTTGCCTTAGTAGGAGTTGTTGGAGATGATTTTCTCTCATCGGATATTGACAAATTCGACAAGGCAGGGCTTGACATTAGAGGCATTGAAACTGCTGAAGGCGGAACATTCCGCTGGAAGGGGTCCTATCATGGAGATATGTCACAAGCTCAAACACATGAAACTCATTTGAATGTCTTTGAACATTTCCAGCCAAAAATACCTGAAGACTATCGCTCTCCTAAGGTGCTATTTTGTGCCAACCTACATCCTGCATTACAGATGGCTGTAATTCAACAATCAAAACCAACTAGAGTCTCGATATTGGATTCGATGAATTTGTGGATAGACATAGCACGGGATGGTTTGCTTGAAGTAATCAAGCAGGTTGACTTGGTAGTTCTCAACGACGGTGAGGTGAGAATGCTCGCTGGTGAAGACAACTTAGTGCGAGCATCTCACAAGGTTCAGAAAATGACCAATGGAGCAATATTGGTTGTCAAGAGAGGCGAACATGGAGTCTTGGCTTTGCACCCAGATGGTTTACTTTCAATGCCAGCATATCCCGTATTAGATATCGTTGACCCAACCGGTTGCGGTGATACTTTCGCTGGCGCATTAGCGACATTATTAGCGCAGGGTGATGGTTTTATTTCAATAGAGGAATTGGCTGAAGGGCTAGTCCATGCAACCGTAACTGCTTCCTTTACATTGCAAACTTTTGGTACAAATAAAATTAGTAATTTAGAAATTTATGAATATGAAACACGACTGGAAAAATACCGTTCAATCACTAACACTTCTTGATGTTATTACAAATCCAAACGCGGTAGTCCGCCTTTCCCTGCAGTGCTTGATGTATGCGTTTCACTATCGACAAGGTCTCCAAAAGAGATTGATTCTAATTCATTTTGAGCCTGTTGTTCAATCAATGAATTAGTACGACCAATATGTTGGTGCAATCTATCAACTTCATGTTGAGGTAAATTGCCTCCTGCTTTTTCTGACAGATTTTGAATACTGGATGATACCTCTTCAACTAGATTCTGATGTGAACGACTGCGAAGTGATTCAGTGGAGTCGCTAATATCGTAACCGGCTTCCCTACCGAGTATAGTTCTAGATGCAGTTGTAGCGACACGAGTGGCAGATTGGGCGACTCTAGTGGCATGCCTCGCACCTAACGAAAGCGAAGAGCGAACAAGTCCACCGACCACTCCTCCACGACTTTGTCTAAATGGAGTTCTACTCTTCAGTATTAATCTAGAATGATTCTGAATTCCATTATCTCTCTTCTTAAGGTGTCGGTATTTTTCACCCATGGTTTGCGAAGGCCCATCTAGACCATTTGGCGATGATGGAGTTGCTTCCACTTTGGAACGGGCGCTTGCAACAATTGAATTTACACTATTTCCTGTTAAGGAGTTAGGTAAAGAATCTGGTGCGTTAAAAGTGGCTATCGGATTTGTTGATTCATGTGCTTGATTTACTGATGGTACATGAGCCCCGTCTGAATTCCAAAAATTAGGTAGCGGTTCTGGCAATTGACTTTCGCCTGCTTCCTGTTTCACTAATGATTCAGAATAATTCGGTGAAGGTATCAGTGGAGCATCACTTGGTATCGCCATCCCCATAGGTTGATGCATTGGCATTGGAGGAGGAGTTGCGTTCTGATTGTATCCTGGTTGCTGAACATTTGCAGGCATTTGATGCATTTGTGGAGGGACATATTGACCATTATTCCGATATTGCTGATTGCCAAATTGTTGATGATAAGGCATTTGAGGTGGAATATTTTGATTGTAAACTGGATTTGGCTGTGCAGCCCCGTATTGTTGAGGGGGTTGTTCGTTATACCTCCTAGTTTCAATGTTCTCATTTGCTCTATCAATCAATCCGTCGGCTGAAAAACTTGGGAATAATCCGAGGTCCATTTCTGGTTCCTCGTTTGTATACCAATCAGGTAACTCTGTTTCAGCTTGAACCTCTTCTGCATATTCTAATTCCAATACTTGTTCTTCATCAGAAGAAAACATTGCTGAATCAAACATTGCCATTGGACTCTCTTCTACATTACTACCAAGAAATGTACCGATTGAGGTTGGAGTTTCAATGTTCACAGGCTCAATTAGATCGAATGACTCTTCGAGGATGGTAACTCCTGGATAATCGGTATCTCTCTCGAGTAATTCCAGACCATCTCTCGCTTCTTGCATGGACATGCCTTGACTTATTCTTTGTACTAAGTGATTCATCCTCATCAATTTTGCATCATTTCCCATTACTGCAAAACAGACATTGTCATCTGTTTCAATAGTCAATGTAGGCCTACCTGTGAGAATCCAAGAACTAATGAAAACTCCACCGATAATCATTGCTCCGATTCTGAAATTTAGCGGATCTATAATTCGGAATCCAAACCATACAAAAATCACACCGAGGAATGCGACCCAAAAAGGAGCGAGGCGTGAATTGTGGTGATGCGTGTGAAGTATTGACGACAATTTGATACTGGTTAAGTGGCCGGTTTTTGATTCAAAAGTTAGCCTACGCTCATCAAGAACTGCGAGAACCTTCCCCGAGGTTCCATCCAACGAAAGTGAACCGAGAACCTCTACGTTCCCCTCACTCGTTGGACTATTTGCGTGTCCAATCGATTGCATCCCAATAACTCAAGCGAGTGGCAGGGGTTATCAATCCACCGCTAAATGCTATGTTTTAGAGGCCGAAAACTGAACCCTTTTTTTATCACCGTAGGTGGATTAGTTTAATTTCAATATTGCATTACCCATAATTCTTGGCTTAGAATCTAACTGTGCAATCAAAGTAGGTTGAGGATTTTCTCTCCTGATGAACAATGGAGATTCCCAATTTACTATCGCATCGCCTCCATCAATTGATTCAATACGCCCAACTACAAATTGCAAATCGGCACTGGCATGGATGATATCTCCAACGGCCAATTCCCTTTTCTGGAAAGGTGAACGCGTCAAGGTCATCGTTGAGGAATTGTGCTGTACCACGGCAAGTGGAATACTAGTTGCTGATTTTTTATCTTCGACTGCAGGGCGAACTAAAATAGTGCCACTTCCCAAATGTTCTTCCTTGGCATTACGAAGAGCAAGCCCTACTCTGTCTCCCGCAACTGCTGCTACTACATCATCATCCATAACCTGAAGTGATTTTGCATTACCTTCTCCATTTGCTGGAAGTAGAATTAACTCATCATGAACATTAACCGTTCCAGATTGAACATAACCAATTGCCACCAATCCAATTCCTTTTACATTGAAATGTTGGTCGACTGGCAAGACTAGTGGAGCTTGTTGTATCGCTTTCAAATCTGCAGCAACTTGGTCCATTAAAGCGTACAACTTTTCGCGCAAATCAATCCCATCATTTCCTTCAAAAGACCAGTTGCCTAAACCTGCTTGTTTGAAGATCATCTCAACTTGGTCTTCATCGACCCATTCCCCTTGTGGTGGGTTGATTATTACTAATCCTTTGTCAATTCCAGCACTAGCAAATGCGACTACAACTTCACCCAAAGTTGCATCGATTTTTGTTATCTCAACCATGCCAACTTTCGCTGCTGATAATGCATTTAAAAATGGTCTCAATCTCTCTGGGAATTTAGCTGGACGAATAATGGATAATATCCTCGGACCATCGCTTCCAGATTCCTTATGAACATAGGTATGAACATCGCGCTGATCGGTTGCTTTGGCAATTTCTTTAGCCAAATCATCGGAACCGACCATCGCTATATTGAGAACAGGCATGATACGGCGACTTGACCCGCCTTCTTGATACAATCGCCTTGTAAATGAAAGTAATTACAATCATCCAAGTAATTCTTGGTGCATATCAATATACTGAATTGTGATATTTCTGTTGTTGAAATCTTCTTCATCCATTATTCTTCGATGTAATGGAATCAGATGTTCAACACCGGTGATAATTGTTTCATCGAGTGCTGTTTTCATCCTACGGATTGCATCCTCTCGGTCATGCCCCCAAACCAATAATTTAGCCAATAGTGAATCAAAACATCCCGGCATTTCGTAACCTGGATATGCATGTGTATCACATCTAACACCGAAGCCGGAAGGGAAATGGCACTCCCACAGACGACCCGGACTTGGAATGAAATCTTTAGGGTCTTCCGCATTTAGTCTGCACTGTATCGCGTGCCCCCGAATAACAATGTCCTCTTGAGAAAGCGACAACTTTTCACCTTGGGCAACTCTAATTCCAAGTTCAACCAGATTATAACCGGTTATCAATTCAGTAACAGTGTGTTCAACTTGCACCCTAGGGTTTACTTCGAGGAAATAAAAATCTCCATGTGCATCTCGTAAGAATTCAAATGTTGCAAGCCCCTTGTAGCCAACTGATTCTGCACCACGACAAACCAAGTCTCCAATCTCTGCTCGCTTCGCTTCATCTAACCAAGGGCCTTCTTCAACCAACTTTTGATGACGCCGTTGGATAGAACAAAATCTCTCTCCAAAATGAATTGCTTTCACTCCATCGCCCAATACTTGGAATTCAACATGTTGGGCATCTTGAATATATTTTTCAACGAAAACTCGTTCATCTCCAAATGCTGATTTGGCTCGAGATTGACACAATTTCAATGCATTCTCGAACTCGTCTGATTTTTCGACAATTTGCATCCCAATACCACCGCCACCAGCGGCTGCTTTGATAATTACTGGATACCCGATTTCATTGGCCAACTTACTTGCTACTGCAGCATCAGAGATTGATTCAGCTGAACCTTTTGCTATTGGCAGTCCGGCAGCCTCCATCGCTGCTCTTGCCTCAATTTTGTCTCCCAATAATGTGATGACTTCGGCGCTTGGCCCGATGAAAGTAATCCCTTCTTCAGCACATCGTGCAACGAATGCCGAATTTTCTGCAAGGAATCCATAACCGGGATGGATTGCATCACACTGCAATTCTTTAGCCGCAGTGATTACATCCTCAATATTTAGATATGAATCCAGTGGATTGCTTTTGTAATTTGGATATGCGACATCGGAAAGACGAACTGGCAGAGATAATCTATCTTCCTTACCATGGATTATTGCGACTTCAATTTCCATATCCCTTAACGCTCGTAATATTCGTAATGCTATTTCTCCGCGATTAGCAATTAGAACACGTTTGAATCCCATAAATCACTCGAAGTGAATCTATCCTATGATGCCAACGGTTGTGAAATTACACCGTAAGTAGTTTACATCCCATTAAATATACTTTCAACAATTATTGTTTGAGGGTAAAATGATGGAAATGATGCGTATAATGATGCGCAAAGAGCATAAAGGTTTTCTAGTAGTAAATTGCTGTAAAGATATGGCGCAAGTTAGGAAAACTGGGGCAGAGGTCCTCGACGAGTTAGCAGGGAAGGATTTGAACAAGAGTGGTCTTGTTGTAAATTTAGTAATATGTGGCAATTCTAGATTTTATGATTACTCATGGCTAGAAGAACAATTAGAAAATTGGGTGCTGTATAATGAATACCCGGATCTAATAATATTAGGAGGAGCAAGTGGAGTTGATTTTATCGCCGAGAGATGGGCCGATAACAACAATATTCCAATTGCAGTATTTTCTGAAGCTTGGGCATCACCAAGACCAAACAAATCCACTGATACTGGCCGGCCTCAAGCGGAAGCCAGTTTGGCAAAGAAGATGTTGAAGAGAGCAACGCACATGCTTGCATTCCCTGGCCCCGATTCAGTTTGGACTAAGCGCATGGAGGGAATTGCTCGGGCTCAGGGTATTCCTGTGGCGAGTATTCCGATTCCAGTTGCTGCTGAATAATTCGGTTAGAATGATTTGTTATTTTGCACTAATGCGACTTGAGCGAATGATGATAAACAAACGCCTTGTGGCTTTCAACATCAGCATTGTCTGATGGTGGTATTATGTCCAATTGGTCAGCAAAGAACCCGTATATGACTACTATTACTGAGAACTACATTCTCAACGGAGAAGGTTCTCGCAAGGAAACCCGACATATCGTTTTTGAATTGGGCGATTCAGGTCTTGATTACAAGGTAGGCGACGCATTGGGAGTTATCGCTGAAAACCCTCCACATATCGTGGAAGAACTTATTGAAATTCAAGGATGGGACCGTGATGAAATCGTTACCACACACAATGGCGAAAGAAATCTCTATACCGCATTGAAGAGTGATTTTGAAGTGCATATGGCTAACAAGAAATTCGTTAATTCATTGACTGAAAAAATTATTTCTTCTGGAATGAAAATCTCTCTAAAAATTATTTCTAAAACAAGAAATGGTCAAGACATTCCTAATACTCTTCCTTCCAGTTCCGTATCTGATGACCCGGTTTCACAGGTAGCGGCAATAACATCTGATTCTGATGCAATAGCAGATTATCTATGGACAAGAGATTACATTGACATCATGAATGAATTTGGTGTAAAGTATTCTGCCTCTGAGTTCTTGAATATCGCTGATAGATTGAAACCTCGATTATACTCTATTGCTTCTTCACATGATGCACATCCGGGCAAGGTTGAATTGACTGTTGGAATAGTTCGTTTCACGTATCACGACAGGGCTCGCGGTGGAATGTGCACACAATATTTAGCAGATGAAGTGGATATGACTGGAAAAGAAATTGGCGTATTTATGTCTCCAACAAGATCCTTCATTCTTCCACAAGATAAATCAGTCAATATCATCATGGTTGGACCGGGCACTGGTATCGCTCCATTCCGTGCTTTCATGGAACAAAGAGTTCACGATAAGGGCAAAGGGAAAAATTGGCTCTTCTTCGGAGACCAATCTGAAAAGACAGAATACTATTACAAAGAACAAATTGAAGATTGGTTAAATGGTGGTCATCTCCATAAATTCACTACCGCTTGGTCTAGAGACCAAGCAGAGAAAATATACGTACAAACCCGCCTAAAAGAAAATGGAGCTGAAGTTTGGCAATGGTTCGAAGAAGGTGCATATTTCTACATTTGTGGCGATAAGCAACGTATGGCAAAAGATGTCCATCGCGCTTTGATTGATATCGCAATAGAACATGGTGGCATGTCTGAAGAGGATGCTACTTTCTTCATCGAGAAAACTATGATGAGAGAGCAGAAGCGTTACCTACGTGATGTATATTGACCAACAATATTGTCCAATGACTTCAAGCGATAGTTGCTGTTAGAGGATTTATGGCGCATGAGATTTTGATGCTTGGCACTGGTAATGCATTCTTGCCACATGGCCGTCATCACTCATTTTGTTGCATTGATAGAAAGCACATTATCGATGTACCTCCTACTGCTTTGGCCAGTTTGAGAAGAGCTGGAATCCCTGTTTCAGAAATTGAAACAATATTTGTAACCCATGTTCATGGAGACCATGTTTTTGGTTTCCCTTTCCTACTATTAGAGCGAAGATATATTTCAGATAGAGAAATGATAAAGCCACTAACAATAGTTGGCTCTAAATTGGTAAAAGAAAGGTTATGGGAGTTATGTCAACTAGCATATCCAGGTTCATTAGAAGAAATATTCCAAACTATTAGATGGGTTGAAGAAGATACTGGAACTATTAACGAATGGACATTTGAAAGATTCAAAGTGCATCACGATGCTTCTGTTGACCCGCATGGCTATCGTTTGCAGCATTCATCGGGGGCAAATCTAGTTCATAGCGGAGATACGGGTCCTTGTGAGGTTTTGTATCAAGCGATAGAACGCTCTAAAATTGCAATCATTGAGATGGGGATTCCGGAATGGGTTGCGAGTGAGGAGCATCACAAGCCATCACATATTGAAGCGCTATCTCATAGAATCCCTAATACAAAATTGCTACTAACACATACCTTCCTTGACATGAAAGATTCAGAGTTTGAAGTGTTGATGAGTAATGAATATCCGGTTTTTGCAGATAATGTCACACATGCCTATGATGGAATCAGTCTGATTTGGGATGGTCAAAATTGGAACTAATGTTCAAAATGGCATTCTTAGATTGTTTCAACATTACAAAACACTTCCAGTGGAAATGATGGTGTGCAATTAATACCTCTTTATTGTGAATTTTATTAGTGTTCAAATTTTCTCAAATTAATAATTGATTATTTATTTGTGTTCGACAATTATTGCCGTAATTCGGAAAAAGGATGATGTTATTTTTCTGTAAACAGGTCATTCCAATTGGGAGTTAATATACTAACTTCAAATTCCAATTATTATTCAAAGCCGAAGATTTTTTCCGAAGTAGTGGGCAGTGCTATAAGGGGGACTCGGACTCAAGAAAACTATCGCGCATCTGCCCTTCCAACAAATGCACGAAATACCATAGGAGATGCAATAATGTCTGACAATATCTTTGACGATATTCTCAACAAAAAAACTCTATTTCTCAATAAGGATTTGTTGAGAGATAACCACACCCCTGATGAATTGCCTCATCGCATGAAAGAGATTAAGTCTCTTTCCCTAAATTTAGTTGAGGCTTTGAATGGAAATATTCCATCTAACATGACACTCTATGGAGTAACTGGCGCTGGAAAAACTGCAGTTGCATCTTATGTTTGTACTCAATTGGAAGTCAAGGGGTCTAGAATTGGCCGAAATGTCAATAGCATTATGGTAAACTGTAGACAAATTGACACACAATATCGAGTATTGGCACACATTGGAAATTCTCTATATGAATCGTATGAAATTGATGAAATTCCTTTCACAGGGTGGCCTGTGGATAGAGTATTCAGTGAATTGGTAAAACGAATGGATGCGAAGGGCGGAGTTTTCATCATCGTACTTGATGAAATAGATCACCTTGTGAGAAAAGCAGGTGATGATTTGTTATACAATTTGACAAATTTAAATCAATCTTTGAAAAATGCAAGGTCTTGCGTAATTGGAATTTCTAATGATTTAAAGTTCACAGAATTCCTTGACCCTCGAGTTCGTTCTCGCTTAGGACAACTTGATGTTATCTTCAATCCATATGATGCTTCACAATTACAGGATATCCTGCGCCAACGTGCTGCAGCATCAATCAAAGAAGGTGTGCTAAAGGAAGGCGTTATTCAATTATGTTCAGCACTAGCTGCACAAGAACATGGTGA
>DUCL01000127.1 GCA_012959845.1 Candidatus Poseidoniales archaeon | reverse complement strand
CAGTAACAGGATTGCCTTGATAGACCATGCCGCTTAATCGAACTGCATTTGGACTTGTCAAATCTTTATCTGTAATTGCAAAAAATTCTTGGAAATTAGTATAAGGTTCATAATCACAACCAGCGCCACTACAATCCCAATTTCCATCTTTATCAGGGTCGAAATTGGCATCGACTGAATCAGTCGGGTCTAGTGTAAACCATGTAAAGGCCAAATCTGGCCGGCCCAACGTACCATTTGCACCTTGTTGTGAAAGTGGTAAACATGACATTGTAGAAGTATCGCACACACCACCGGTGATAGCGTCTATCCAAACTACTTCAATTTGCATATATGTACTATAATTATCATTGTCTTCATTCCATCCCTTATTGTATTCATACCAGTCTGGCAACATATCTCCATCACTGTCGTTATCACTTGGATTTGTTCCGTATTTGAAAACTTCACGACCATCTGAAAGATTGAAATCTTGTTGATGTGAAATTACGAGGCCATTCACAACTGTAGTGGTGTAAGTAACACTATCTGCGTCACTATCATTTTGGTCAGGACGGGTTGAATTATCCCATTCCATCCAATTGGTAAATGGTAAATCTCCAATTCCTGGTTGAACAATAACTCCTGAAGGAGTGAATACACGTTCATCCCAATTGCCTTGGTCTGCAGGAGTATCGAATGCTGTACGGTTATACCAACCATCATTATCTCCATCATAATCAACATCCCACGGATTAACTGGATTGCTGGCCCAATGGTTTTGAGTACTCAATCCAGGCATACCATATGTGGCATAGCAATACTCCCAACCATCTGGAATACCGTCTCCATCTGAGTCTGGATGTGTTGGGTCGGAGACACCGATTAGCGTGCGGTTGAAATTATCAGAATCAATAGAATTTAATTTTGCCATTCTATCTGCACTCGCTTGATCCTTTCCAATGAAATCATTATACAGGGCAAGTCGTGCTTGATATTGAGAGAATCCTAATTCCTCTACATAAGCAGCCATCGCATCTTCACCAAAATCAATTATTCCAACATTGGCTGGAACAGAATCTCTATTCAGGTATTTACCCCAAGTTCTTGACTCCCACTCTCTTAGATTTGAAAAGCGTTCATCTGTAGAAATTTCTCCATCACCATCACAATCAAATGAATCATTATCAGTATCCAAATAGACATCGCTATCGATCAGAGGGTTCATACTCCAACGGTTTTCCTCTAGATCCCATTGGGTAAACCAATATTCAAATCCATCATACATCCCATCATCATCAGTATCGGGCAAAGTAGGGTCGGTAATACCCATTAGCATTGAGATGAACGAATTTGGAGGTTCTCCCTGTTGCCAGTCATTGAAATCATCAAGCAATCTCTTGCCTCTAGTTTCCTTTGTTATCAAAATATTGAATACTCTTTGTGCTTTTTCAGTTGGCTGATGTAGGTCACCATCAATGTGCATTAATGGTGCATCAAATGGATGGTTACCACCATTATCTGGATTTGAATTTACTAAGTTAAACTCCTGCTTGTCAATTAATCCATCACCGTCACCATCGAAATTTCCATCGCCATCAACAAGCGGATTAAGTGTCCATGTTTGTGCAGAATCATTCCAAGAGGTGAATAGAAGTTCTACTCCATCTAACATACCATCACCATCGGTATCAATATTATTCGGGTCGGCTGTTAATCCAGTCAAATTTATTTGTTCAGAAGTGAGGAAACTGCCGAATGATTCTGAATTAAGAATACTAGGCCACTGTTGTAATGCATAAGCGCTTCCAACTGTAGTTACGAACCACTGTGGAGATGTGCGATTTTCATTGGTTTCAGACAGTTCTGGCGCTATTGAATTATATTCTTCCCAATTGGTCATCCCATCCTCGTCGGCATCTTGCCATCTATCCGCAGAATCTAGCGGATTAAGAGTCCATTCATCAGCCAATATATCCCAACGTGCATACCATATTTCCCAACCATCGGGCATACCATCTGAATCTGTATCCGAACTAAGAGGGTCTGCTGCACCTGAAATCGCTGAACTTTGAGTGGCTGTTATTGCCCCACTTGCTCTTTCGCCAAAGTTAGCCTCTGGAGCCCCATAATCGTCAATGTTTTGGAATAAATCAGTGGATAGACCATTTGGTAGTGTGACACCATCTAAAGTTTGATTGCCATCAAACAAATTATTGCGTACATGGAATTCCAGCCAGTTAACAAATTGCTCATTCTGCTGTAAGATTCCGTCATGGTTGATATCAAAACCATCACCATCCGGATTTTCTAAGATATCTGAAGAATTTAGAGGGTTGATACCAATTCGTGAAGGGTCCCATGTGCAGGAACCCTTGGACTCCCAACCATCTGGAAGGCTATCTCCATCTGAATCCACATTATTAGGGTCTGCTATGAACCACTGCTCAGCAGCTTCTGAGGACTCACCATGTGTTTCCAACAACAATCCTTCAATTGCTGCACTCCTCACCAACGACCATTGATATTCACAAATATTTGCCAACCCATCTCCGTCAGCATCCCATTCGGCATCATCAGCACGCATAGGGTCCAAGGTCCAGTTATTGCCTCCATTAAACGAAGCACCAATCCATCTCCTGTGGTTAATTTCCCAACCATCAGGCATTCCATCACCATCTGAATCCCAATTCATTGGATCCGAACCTGTATCTGAACTTGACAATCCAAGATATGTTGCATTTGCACTCATTCCAGCCGGATCATTACAAATATACTCACTCTGGACAGTGTAATGGCACCATAAGTTACTCTGTTCGTAATAATATCCGAAATATTCCGCACCATCAGGCAAACCATCTCCGTCGCTATCTCCAACTTTGGGGTTTGAAGAATTAAAACCTTTTTCAGTTGTTTTTACATAGCGGAATTCATCTAAATTAGTCCAAAGGCGGTCCAAAAATCCATCTTGATTAAGGTCCAGTCCATCTCCATCTGTATCTAAATGTGCATCCCATGGGTCTGTTGGGTCAAGGCCATGGGCAATTTCCCAGCCATCGGGCATTCCATCATTGTCCGAGTCATTTGCCCCAGGGTCAATTAATTCCAAATTGGCAAATTGTCCCGGACTTGCTCCTGCGAAGATTGTATTATTTCCATCAACATCCAAGACGCTAATAGCAACAATTTCTCCAGCAATCCTCTCTTGAGTTTGCAACCCATAAACTGTTGAGTAATCCCCTGCAATAGCCCAAACTCCCCAAGCACTGCCAATTAGAATTTCATCACCTGTAGGATATATTGAATATATGTCATTGGTTTCTTTAATTGCAACTCCATCAATCCCTGGATGTTGATATTCACCACTATGAGTAATAGTATCCGTTATTAGGTCAATACGATGTAATCCCGCTGGAGTTCCAAACCAAAGTACTTGGGAATTTTCTGCAGTCGGACCATCGAGGACGATATCTCTAACCTCTGCCGGATTGCCAATAACTCCCAATGGTAAACTTCTAAGTTCATCG
>DUCL01000126.1:3249-3510 GCA_012959845.1 Candidatus Poseidoniales archaeon | reverse complement strand
CAGTTTCTTTGATGGGGCGCCATCCTTGTTAACCAAGTCACAGGCGCGCATAGTTGGATTGATTTTGGAAGAGAATAATGCTTCACAGGCGTAGATATTTCCAACTCCAACTACGACTCTTTGGTCAAGAATTGCAACCTTGATATTGGTAGTTTTTTTGGAAAGTTTTTTTGCCAATAATTTCGCATTCCAATCTTCAAACGGTTCTGGCCCTAGAATTTCAAGGAGTGGTTGGATTTCTTCTTCCTCACTATTGAATAA
>DUCL01000126.1:455-3072 GCA_012959845.1 Candidatus Poseidoniales archaeon | reverse complement strand
GATTCAACTTTATCATCACTAAAACCTGCGACATCTTGCTGATTGATTAAGGAATAACGACCACTCATTCCCAAATGAGAAAGTAATACTCTATTATCATCTAAATCGATTAACAAATACTTTGCTCGCCTTCTAATAGATACTACTTTACTACCAATAATGGAATTAAAATCTTGAGGAAATGGATAGCGCAAACCCTCTCTGCGAACGATTAATCCGCTGATTCTCTTACCTACAAAGGCATTTGCTAATCCTTTGCGAGTGGTTTCAACCTCTGGCAATTCTGGCAAACTCAGCCCTCCACAATGAAATCAAATATTTCTTGGCTTTGTTACTGCAAAAAGCATGTGATTATCCGCAAAGCCGGCCAAGTCAATGGATTCTTCAACAATCAATCCGGCTTGTTCTAAAGCGATTTCAACATTGGCGAAAACTTGTGCTTCTTCTTCTCCGGTCCATCTTTCACTGGCTGCTTTCAAACTGAGCAACCCTATTCCATCATCAGCCAAAAAGCGATTTACAGCCTTGATGAAAATTTCAACTTGTCCTGCTTGACTGACATCTTGAAATAACCATCTTACTTTTTTTGGTATTAATACGCCCCATGCAGTGAATTTTCTGGCATCGCCTAAAATTGGAATTAATCCCGGTCTATCTTTTGCAAGATGAGTTAAATCACGAAGACAGCGTGTTGCCAAATCTACGCACACTAATCGCCCACCTTGATGATTATCTTGTCCACAAAGGTGGTCATGTAAATGACTGATTGAAGTTCCATGACCAGCACCCAAATACAGAATCGTATCTCCTTTAAGGGGCAATAATAACGCTGGATCTCTTTTTGTCCTAATCATTGCTGCGCCTAATTTTGAACGGTTTGGGTCCCAACGTCGATATTCAGTACCAGAAAATTTACGCAATGATTCTCCATAAACCGAAGACCTTGGATTGGCATTAATTGTCCATAATGCACGGCCATCTTTGCGCACTGCCCAGGATAAATCCTCTCTTCGGCCTCTATTATTTTTTGACAAAATACCACCTCATCTATTCTGGGAGCGGGATTGAGGAGTAGGGAAATTGGTTCGAATCTCTTCTATCCGGTTTTCCACTAATTTGACATCCTCTTCTGTCCAAGGAGTTCCTTCAAATGCATCTATTTTTGCTGCAATACTAATCTTAGCAGCAAGGGTGCGCGATATTTTACCCCTAATCCATTTTGGTGAACGTGAGACCCATGGATGCATGAAAATATGTCCATGCTTAGGTGGTGGTGCGCCTGTCTTCAGATGGTTAAAGAATGCTTTTTCCGCTCCCAAAACCTGTACAGTACCGCTCGGCAATCGTGCAAATCTCATACGGCCATGTGCTTCAACACAAAGTCGGGCAGCCAGTAGAGGGCCGATTAACATAGAATTAGATGGTAGATGCTCCGTTGCCAAAGTGCGAACTGCATTTTCTAATCGGTCTAAGCGACCTCTAAAGGTTGAGACTCCTTCACCGAATTCTCGTAATGCTTTCCATTCACTCTTAGATGGCCCTACAGGTGGCATTTCAACCTCTAACTTCTTAGCAAGCATTTGCAAGTCATCTGATTCGGAAACTGTTTTTCCAAGTGCCGACCTATCGCTACCAAATCTTGCTTCAGGGAGGAAAAGAACAACCCACTCAACAAGACGTGCTTCCATAGTTAGGTGAGATGCTCGTAACTCATCACTTGCTCTGACCAGATACTCCAAGCGCTTGTCTGGGTCTCCAGCAGCCATAGCAACTCCAAGTTTTGACATTGAAATCGCTGCAGCATCTGCTGCTGCCTGTGCTTCATCATCTGGAAGTGGCCAATCTGCTTCTGGCAATTTTTGGTCTCCGTGGACTAATACTGTCGCTTCAGGAAAGCGCTCGGCGAGAACTTTTGCTTCTCTAATCATACCGCCTTTTGCGATAATTTGTAATCTCTCGATAATGGCATGTTCAGGATAATTTCCATCCCAAATTTCCTCATCTACGATGTTGCCATTAGCATCTGCAATAGCCGCAGCCCTCCAATCGTACCACAGCCACATAACTCATCCCAAACAACACTCAACCTTGACCCTTGTCATTGAAAATATTTGTATTAACAAAATATTTGTAGAAAAAGCGACTATTTTGCGTAAAAGCAACATACGACGGGTAAAACATTCATTCTCATAAAGGAATAAAAATAAAACCGGTTGTTACATACATTGAAATAAGGTTTAGTTTGGGGTTGGTGTATGTTTTGCCCTTCATGTGGTACACTCGCATTCCCAAACCCTAAGGGTGATATTGCTTGTACCAACTACAAATGTGGATATAACGGACCTGCTAATGTCGTCATTAAAGGCGTAGATGGTAAGAATGTTGACCTCTCTCAAGCCAAGTCAAGTACCGCTGCTAGAGGACGAGTCTATGATGTTGTCAAGGATTCGGACAAGAGGCAAGGTGTTCTAACAACCGAATCATACATGTGTCCTAAATGTGACAAGATGGAAGTTTTTGCATACTTGGAACAAACTCGTTCATCCGATGAACCTGAAACAAGAATGCTAACTTGCAAAAACTGTGGCCATGGTTGGAGAGAATACTGATCTCTTCC
>DUCL01000126.1:0-268 GCA_012959845.1 Candidatus Poseidoniales archaeon | reverse complement strand
CGCCAAATATCTTGGTCATAGGCACTAGATATGTCAATGAATATTGAGAACGTGCAGGTTCTTTGCATTCAAGTGATTGTAACTCATCTTTGTCAAATACTACTGTAACGGAATCTGCAGAACCCTGTACATGAATTGTAAAGGAATCTTGTGAAAGACTGAAGTTTACCAAATCTCCAACTTGGCGTGCTGCGCGAAGTGCTTGTGAAAATTCAGCACCGCCGATAACTACCTTGCAAGGGAAATCAAGAGTTGGCACTGCTGGTGG
>DUCL01000125.1 GCA_012959845.1 Candidatus Poseidoniales archaeon | reverse complement strand
CCCCGCTAGTATTGAATGCCAGCGTTCAGCCACTGGTTGGTTATTTTCCCAACCGAATCCAACAAAAGTCATTACCAAATCGAACGCTAAGATATCATGGCACATTTCTTCAAAATCAAGTAATGACTTGACCTTATCTTTAGTTCCTATAACATTGTCAGGAAATAAATCTCCATGAATTATTCCCTTTGGCAAGCCTTTTCCTATACTTTCATTTAGAAGCAAACTTTCTGATTTTAGCATTATTAGAAAATCACTCCAGCCATGGTTTTCATCTGCAATTGAAAACAATCTTTCAAAAAGAGTATTGCCCATTGAGAAATTACTCTTTAATTCCTTAGGGGGGGCGACTAGATGCAAATTGGCTTGGATCACACCAAGAGAATATAGTGATGAATGATTAGATTCTAGCCATTGACCTTCTATGAAAGGCAGAAGAGTCCATGCTAAACCATCTATTACCATCATTGCTTTTCCATTCTCAAAAATGATGGGAGAAGGTGTTGGGACTCCATTTTCTGACAAATACACCGTCATTGAAAGCAAATATTCAACATCTTCTAACGATTGTTCATTCCAAATTTTTAGTACTAATTTTGTATTATCTCTTAGAGTCAAAATATAGTTAGAATTAGCCCATCCCCCTGCTAGTTTTTCAATGCTAAGTAATTGTGACAAACCTGCGGCTTCAATCACTGCTGAAGCGCCATCAAGTGATACTTCTGTATAAGCCATAATTCTCACCAACTGCGTTTTCTTTTTCTTCTTATCTATCGGGGGTAATTCTCATCGGAAAGAAGAAGCAGAACCTTCAAATTCGTAAAACGAAACCATTGTTTGAGTTCCAGAAACCCCTGGTACCTTGCTCAATTGGTCAAGAATCGCATCTCCCAAAGTGTCCATCGATGAAGCAACTACCTCAACTAACAAATCCCAATCACCAGTGATTATACTAACTCGAATACAAAACGGTAGAGCGATTAGTTGTTCAGCGACATCTCTTCTATCGACTTGACCTCTCTCACAACGAATGAAAATGAACGCTCGTAATTCCAACCCCACTACACGGGGGTCACGTTGAATGGTAAATCGCTTGATTACTCCCTTTTCTTTGAGGCGGCGAATCCTGTCATGAACAGTAACTCTTGGCAGTGAAAGAGAATCCGCAATCGCCTGTGTACCCTTTCGCGAATCAATTTCTAGGCTTTGTAAAATCGCCTCATCCTTCTCATCTAATTCGATTGCCATTGTTTCGCCGATGTGTCGGCACATTTCAACACTTCCGACAAATTGACGGCATTTTATAGTTCATTTACGCATTTTGCCGACGATTTCAATAAATATTAACCGTATCGTTGATGGGCTATGGGCGCATCAAGGTAATTGGGAGTAATATGACCGACGAAACTAATTTATCCGGATTTGGTAGTAAGGCAGTACACAGTGGAACAAATCACATTGGTGATGCAGTAAATACTCCTATTTTTCAATCATCAACTTACAAATTAACAGATGAAAGATATGCAGGTTGGGCGGCAGGAGCACAACACACCCTTCTCTATGCAAGATTGTCTTCGGTAAATTCAGATGCTGTTGCAGAGAAACTGTGTGCAATGGAAGATGGCGAAGATGCTGAAACATTTTCATCAGGAATGGGCGCAATATCCACGACTCTTGTCTCACTGTTGAGTAATGGCGACCATGTTGTAGCAAGCACTGATGTTTATGGTGGAACATATGGTTTGATGACCGAAGAACTTCCAAGATTCGGCATTTCTACAACCATGGCAGATATGCGAGACCCAGCATCTTATGAGGCTGCAATCCAAGAAAACACCAAAATACTCTACATTGAAACTCTAACAAATCCAGTTTTGAAAGTATGTGATATTCCGGCTATGGTTGAAATCGCTAAGCGGCACAATCTTTTGTGTATTGTCGATAATACGTTTGCTTCACCTTGGGCATGCAACCCACTTCAGATGGGCGCTGATTTAGTAATTCATTCAACTACCAAATATTTGGGTGGCCATTCCGATATTATTGGGGGCGCAGTAATTGGTTGCAAAGAATTGATCAGTCAAATATTTCAACGTAAAGTACACTTTGGAGCTTGTCCAGACCCTCACAACTGTTACCTTCTCGAGCGGGGTATGCGAACACTGGATGTTAGGATGCCACGACTATGTGAAAATGCAGCAACAATTGCTTCGCGCTTAGAATCCCACCCTTTGATAGAACTTGTTTATCACACCTCTTTAGAATCACATCCTGATTATGAAGTTGCTCAAAGAGTAATGCCGAAAGGTAGTGGAATGGTTGCCTTTGTAGTAAAGGGAGGAGATGACGCAGCATTGAAGTTCATGCGAGGGCTTTCAGTGATATACGAAGCGACAAGTCTTGGTGGCGTTGAATCATTGATTGAATGCCCGTTTAATTCAAGCCACATGATGATCCCAGAAGATGTAAGGCATGCAGCAGGACTTGTTCCAGGATTTGTTAGAATGAGTATTGGAATAGAAAGTATCGAGGACTTGTGGGCAGATATTGAGCGCGGTTTGGCCAACATCTAGATAATTAACGCAGGCGAAATTGCTATCTTTGTATACATCATTCATCATAGGGCAAATTGTTCCGTTCTGTTTTCTACGCCTTCCAACGAAAAAATAACAATTTTTCCTAACAGAAGATTTGTTCCTTTACGACAATCCATAAATCTCTAAATTAAGCATAGTATCGTGGTTAAATCTCGTAAAACCCTCCAAAACGCCCAAAAAAGCCAAGTAAAGCATATTACATTAGGTGTTTTTCACCACACCGGCAGTTCCATAATCCTCCAATAACCCCTGTTTTAACGCTCTTTTCCGTCGGTGGTATTATAAGTAGTTCAATTGAACTTGCAACTGCTCTCAACAGAGGGGGATAAAATACATGGAAATGGATTGGAAAGGAAATATGGCTGAACTCGGAGGCGCATTTATGCTCTCTTGGGTAGTAATTGGAATGGGCGGAAGTGGCATTGGGACACTTATTGGAGCGGCAACTCTAGCAGTTGCTTGGATGGCGTTTAGCGGCGCACATCTGCTACCGGTAGTAACATGGTGCCATATGATGACCGGCGACTTGGCAGACCAAGATAACTGGATGAACAACGGTATGCGTTTGGTATTCCAAGCACTTGGAGCATTAGCCGCAGTATTGTTGATGACAGAAGCAGGGTCCGTAGACACCCCTACCTTCGTAGCACCTGAAATGTGGGTTGCAGACATGGGTGACATGATGTGGCCTGTTATTACAGCGATCGCAGCAGGTGCAATATGGTGGCAAATCCACACACGTTGCGACTCAGAATGGGTAAGTGCATTAGGATTAATGGCTATTGCCGGAGTTGGAATACACCTAGATGGAGCAAACTGGATGGGTTCAATGCTGGCAGATGGCGGAACACAAGTAGCAGATGTTGTAGTAGACTGGATCATGAACGGTCTAGTATTCGGTCTTGGTGCATTACTCGGTATGAAAATCGATGAAATGATTCCAGACGGCGACGACGCAAGCGCTGAGTGAACTTAGTCA
>DUCL01000124.1 GCA_012959845.1 Candidatus Poseidoniales archaeon | reverse complement strand
CAGTAGTCAAACCAAACATTCCCAAAGAGAATAACAAGATAACCCATCTAATTGGGTTAACCAACTTCTCTCGCTGTTCTTCGCTCAAATTAGAGACAGTTCCCATTATGATTAGGCTCGCAATAATCGGGAATCCGACCAAAGGCATTGAAATATAGTCTTGCAATCAGGCCACCCCCCAAATAAAGAAGGAAATTAGCAAAGTTCCTATCGCCACCCAAAGGATGTAATCGCGGGCAGAACCAGTTGTTAAAGAACGAACTGTGGTTGAAATCTTTTGTGATTTGTCTTCTATTTGTTTTATTGTACCATCGATGATTTTTGTATCAACTTCAGCAACCTTATTTGAAAATCCAGCAACTATCTTAACCATTGCCAAATCATAGTACTTGTCAATATACAATCTGTTTTGTAAAGCGACTGCAAGTCCAGAAGTTGCTATTCCACTATTATCCCAGTGGTATTTGTCGTAAACCCAATTGTTGAGTTTTATCACCGGTCTAAACCAAGGCTTGCACTCTTCTCCGTCCTCAAGTTTACCACCGAATAGAGACATTGCCATAAATGGCCCAAGTATCGCACCTAAAGCAATTGCAACATATGTCAATATGAAGAAGAATGTGTCATGGTTTGCGAAAGCATGACCTAATTCATACATTATTCCATCAATTAATCCATGGTCGGATAGTAGGCTATATTCTGAGTCTGGAGCCCAATGAGCAAAGCCCATACCAGCCAAAAGAATTGATGACAGTGTTACGAATGTTAAGATGAACAATGGTGTCTTGATCCAAGTATTGGTTGGACCTACATGTGCAGCAACTTCGTTACTTGGCTTACCAGCAAAAGTCTTGAGCCACATTCTTGACATGTAAAATCCAGTCATTCCAGCACCGACTAATACGCAGGCTGCAGGGAAGAAGAAACGAGGGTCTTCCAAAGCAACTCTCCAAGCATTAGCAATGATTCCTTCTTTAGACCAGAATCCTCCAATCAGCGGTAGACCCATGATAGAAGCTGAACCGACTAACATTGCTGTTGCTGTAAGAGGCATCTTACTTGCAAGGCCTCCCATATTCTCCATCGATTGTGCATCAAAGTCGTCATCATGGCCATGGTCATCGGGGTGGAGGTGGTGGTGTGCGTGATGAATTTCATGAATTACTGAACCACTTGCCATGAACAGCATTCCCTTAGCCATCGCGTGGTTGAATAAGTGGAATAGTGCTGCTCCGAATGCAACGACTACAATGGTATGAGACGCGGGGTCATGGTGCCAATCCAATGTATTTGCAAGCCATAAAGCCACACCTAATCCTGTGAAAATATAAGCCAATTGACTCATTGTAGAATATGCTAAAACCTTCTTCAAATCATCTTGAACGAATGCTATTCCAGCAGCCATTACCGCAGTAATACCACCAATAGAAGCGATGATGAATGCTAGGTCAACCAATTCACCAGACATTGATTCAGCACCAAAGAATGGGAACATTCGAGCAACTAGGTATAATCCCGCATTGACCATTGTCGCAGCATGAATAAGAGCAGATACCGGTGTCGGACCTTCCATAGCATCTGGTAGCCAAACGTGTAATGGGAATTGTGCTGATTTACCAACAGCGCCGATAAACATCATTCCAAGTGCAAGTTGCAAAGAACCGGGGCTAACTGCTGCGATATTTGCTGTGTCAAAGACCACTGCATAGTCAAGAGAGCCAAACAGGTCCCAAAGCATTACGAGTCCAATCATTAGGAATACATCACCAATACGAGTGGTCATGAACGCTTTCTTTGCTGCCGATGCTGCACTTGGGCGCTCGTAATAGAAGCCAATTAACAAATATGAACAAAGTCCCATTATCTCCCAGAAGATGAATAACCATAGGAATGAATCCGAAAGTACCATTCCCAGCATTCCAGCACAAAATAATACGAATTCTGCATAGAAGCGATGGTTTCTATTATCGTTTATTGGATCTGTATTCATGTATCCAATCGCAAAGATGTTGATTAGGAAACAAAGGAATGCTGCAACGAATAGTAACATTACTGTAATGTGGTCAATATATATTCCAAAGCCGAAAGAGATTGAAGTTATTGATGAACCACCTTCCCAGATGGAAGTATTCAACCAAGTTAGAGAGAATATATCTCCATTATTGGAAAAACTACCAATGTAATCTTTGATAATTACTAATGAAATAAATAATGACGCACCCATTGCTGCTAAAGCGATAATTCCACCTTCCTTTAGTGTATTCTTCCAAGTAGGATTTGTGTTGAATATCTTACCTAAGAACAAGATGACTGGCATTGCCAATATCGGTAATAATATGATGAGAGGGGCATACTCAGCCATTGAACTGTCAACTATTTGTGAACTACTTGAACCAGACATGATGCCACCTCAGTTACTCAGGACATTGATATCGTCCAGAGTTATCGTTTCGTGCTTTCCATAAACAGCCAAAAAGATGGCTAATCCGATAGCGACCTCACTAGCGGCGATTGCAATTGCGAAGAGGGCGTAAACCCAACCGGTTGCATCACCGTGGTGAACTGCAGCTGCTGCGAATTGCATATTTGCTGCATTGAGCATTAATTCAATGCACATCAATACAATGATGGCGTTCTTTCGAGTGAAAACTCCTATCAGTCCAATAATGAACAGTATGGCAGAAAGACCGGAAACCCATGCTGGATCAATCATTCTTCTTCACCTCCAACATCTGAATCAGATTTGAATTCCCAAAGAAGATTCTCTCTCCTCTCATCCCTTACAAGATACGCAGCACCTATCATTGCGATAGCCATGAGAACTCCAAGAATCATCAAAGGAAGCGCCCATTCGTCGAATAGACTAGATGCTAATCCTGCATTGGTTGGATACGCACCAGGGTTCTTTGAAGATTGCCAAGTCGATGCATCCGAAACAATGCTGACTAAAATAAATCCAAGGCCTACCAAGCCAATTCGAGTGATTGATGACATTAATTTCATTCAAAATCCTCCTCTAAGATTTGTCGGCGTGTTAACATGATAGCAAATAATACCACCAATCCAACACTTGCAAGATAAACTAAAATTTGAATTGCTGCCAAAAATTCTGCACCCATTAAGATGAAAATTCCTGAAACTGCCATGAAACAGAAAATCAATGAAAGCATGGAATGAGCAACACGTTGTGCAAGTATCAATCCAACTGCACCTAGTATCACGATTGTTGCGAATAGGAAGAACACCGCTGATTCTGCTATAACTTCTATTTCCATTCAAGCACTCTCCTCTTTTGCAGCCCTTGCAGCGGCTTTTTCACGCTTGGTGCGTTCCTTGCTAGCTCTCTTTGCCAATTCTCCGTCAACCGCTTCTTGGTGGACATTAGGTAAAAGACGAGTTCTACTGGCATCCATCCAGAGGTCTTGACGACTAAATGCGGACATTCCATCATACTCGTTGGTCATAAAGAAGGAAGTAAATCCACATGCTTCTGCACATAGGCCACAGAACATACATCTTCCCAAATCAATTCTACCAGATACGATTTGCTCATCTGCAGTTCGTAATTCTGAAGTATTGACCTCAGATTCTTCAC
>DUCL01000123.1:624-3608 GCA_012959845.1 Candidatus Poseidoniales archaeon | reverse complement strand
TCTCGAAGTTTACCCTTTTCAAGGCCACTGTAGAGGTCTTGCCAAGAGAGTGAGAGGAGTTTTTCAAGACATGGAATATCAACCAATAGTAACACCATCTCTATCCCCATAGATTAATCCAAACTGTGATTCTGTTTCAGTTAATCGGCCACAGATTTGAAAATCAGCAGCCTAAAATACAAATTAATGCAATAAATGAGGGCTTGAGTTGTAATCACATTGAAGAATGGTCGTCGCGCCCCCTCGATTAGGAGGGTGTTGTATGGCGACGATTAAAGAGCAGATTGATTTGATTCGCGTTGAAATTGACAAGACCCAAAAAAACAAGGCTACCAATGCCCACATTGGGAAACTAAAAGCCAAAATCGCTCAACTAAAAATCAAGGAAGAAAAAGCCCATGCTCATTCTAAGGCCAGTGGCGGCGGTAAAGGATTTGAAGTGAAAAAATCCGGTGATGCTACAGTAGCACTGGTCGGATTCCCTTCTGTAGGAAAGTCAACATTGATTTCACAAGTCACCGATGCTCATTCAGAAGTTGCTGGATATGCGTTTACGACCTTAACCTGCATACCTGGAGTTATGGAACATCGCGGAGCAAAAATTCAGATTTTGGATTTGCCTGGCCTGATCAAAGGTGCAGCAGAAGGTAAAGGTCGAGGAAGAGAAATTCTCAATGTCATTAGAAGTGCCGATATGGTTTTGTATATTGTTGACCCGTTTCAGAATGCTCACTTTGATGTTCTACATCGCGAATTGCATAATGCCGGATTAAGGCTTAACGAATCAAAGCCTCCAGTATTCATAAAAAGAACACTGAGGGGTGGAATTGATGTCAGAACTACTGTTGAGCAAACGCATCTTGCCCCTAGTGAAATGAGCGAGATTATTCGTTCATTCGGATATACATCTGCTATAGTTACCTTGAGAAATAATGCTACGGCAGAACAAATTGTTGATTGTTTAGCAGAAAATAGAATCTATGAAAAGGCGGTTGTTGCAATAAATAAAATAGATATTGCTACCGATGAAGAATTGAAAATTACAAGAGATTCTTTGCCTAAAGACTGGCCGGTGATGAATATCTCAGCGTTCAAAGGAACCGGACTTGAAGAATTGAAAGATTTCATTTACGATAATCTTGGATTCATGAGAGTATTTCTCAAACCTCAAGGCGAAGATGCTGATATGGAGGAGCCATTAATTGTCAAGGATGATTCGACTGTAAGGCACATATGTAACAAATTACACAGAGATTTCGTTCGCAAATTTAGATTTGGTAAGGTCAAAGGGCCAAGTGCAAAATTTGATTGGCAAAGAGTCGGTTTGGACCATTTGTTAAAAGACGGGGATATACTGACAATTATTGTCAAGCGATGATTATTCCCAAATACCCATGTCAAACTTTGCATCTTCTGTAGCGTGTATTTTTGGATCCCATCTTGGTGTCCAAATCAAATTAATATGGACGCTTTCAACTCCATCTGTGGCAATTGCTGCAATGTGTGCAGCAGCCATTATTTCTGGTGCTACCGGACATCCTGGACTGGTCAGTGTCATATCAATTTCTGCGTGTGTCGCGCCATCCTTTTGTTCAAACCGAACATCATATACAAGTCCTAATTGAACAATGGAAATTTCCATTTCGGGGTCCAATACTTCATCTAATTGTGCTAATACATCTTCTTTGGTAACCATCACTTCACCTCATTGTTTCATTTTTATCTCTGCCATTACCTTATCAAAAATGTTACGGAAGCCATTGGAACGGCTTGGGGATAATGAGTTAAGAATACCCATTTCTTGGGCGAAGTCTGGCTTTAATTGCAGCACATCTTGAGCATTTCTACCATTGATTGCTATTGTGATAATACCCATCATTCCCTGAACGATTTTAGCATCTGCACCAGAGCGTAGTGTGACGATTTGCTCGTCAATAATTATCTCCAAATGTGCTTCTGACTGGCAACCCAATACTCTTGTATTTTCGTTCCAATTTTCAACTGGAAATTCAACGACCTCGTCTGCTAAGTCATAGACGTACTCCAATATTTCCATCTTATCGTCGATTTCAGCAAATTCTTCGATTAATTCTTGCAAAGCAGGAGGATATGTCATGCAAATCTCCCCACAATATATTGAACCGTTTCAATGAATTTTTCGGCTTCCTGTTGGCTATTATACAAATAGAATGACACTCTTATCGTTCCAGTTATTCCCAATCGGTTTAGTAGTGGTTGAGCACAATGATGACCCGTTCTTACCGCGAATCCTTTTGCATCCAAGAATCTCGCAAAGTCTTCACTGTGGATTGTAGGATGGAGGAATGAAACAACAGCAGCATCTCCACTTTGATGGCGACCATAGACCGTACATCCAATTTCCCTCAATTGAGTTGCAGTCCACTTTGCAATGTTTAACAATCTTTCATGATGTGCTGGTAAATCAATCTTTGACAGCCATTCAAACGCTGCTGACCAACCAACCGCTTCAGCAATTCTTGGAGTTCCTGCCTCAAATTTGTGCTCGTTGGTTTGGTAAGTAAAACCGGAGGTAGTGACAGATTCAATCATGTCTCCTCCTCCCATGAATGGTTGCATTTGTTCAAAGGCATCGTTTTTCACCAATAGTGCTCCAATTCCAGTAGGGCCGCACATTTTGTGAGCGCTAAACGCCATAAAGTCAGCATCTAATTGTTCAAAGTCTATCCGGTCATGAGGCACTGCTTGAGCAGCATCAATCAATATTTTTGCACCTGCTTGGTGTGCAAGAGAAATTAATTCATCGACTGAATTTCTAACGCCTAAGACATTGGAAGTGTGTACTACACAAACTAACTTTGCATTTTCTAAAGATAAAGAATAGGCCTCCATATCCAATGTGAAATCTTCTAGCACTGGTACATATTTGATTTCAATACCTCTTTCTTCAGCCAAAATCTGCCAAGGTACAATATCAGAATGATGTTCCATTTCAGTAAGAACTA
>DUCL01000123.1:0-397 GCA_012959845.1 Candidatus Poseidoniales archaeon | reverse complement strand
AGTCATTGCATCAATAACGACTTGTGGTTTCTGAGTTGTTGCCGCATTGTCCAAATAGACAAGCGGATGGCCATTAACCTCTCTCGATAAAATAGGGAAATCATCTTTCAGCGACACTTTTTCACCTCTTTAGTTCACATTCCAAATGTATGGTCATCCTTGTAGCCAAAACACCTTTCAAATCTATATCAGTTAGACAAGAAAATGCATCTATTAAAAATCCTTCAACTATCAAAGCCTCAGCTTGTTGTGGCGAAAGACCTCTGCTCATCAAGTAATGAACTTGTTGTGGATTTACCGGGGCGCTTGCGGCACCATGCGCAGCCTTCACCTCATCTGCTAGAACCTCAAGTTCGGGAATAGAATCTGCTCTGGCTTTATCGCTTAGCAATAAATT
>DUCL01000122.1 GCA_012959845.1 Candidatus Poseidoniales archaeon | reverse complement strand
CTTTCATCAAATAATTTCATCTCGCCTTCACCGCCACCTTGCCTTGAGCGGACAACTAGCATTATTGCAAATATGATCAATCCGATAACAAGCAGTAAACCTGTAGTCGAAATCACTGAGTCTTCTTGGTTGGAAACACCTTCTAAGATATCCGGGGTGCCGTCATTATCATCATCTTGGTCTTCAAATAGCCATGTAGTTACACCATCTGGACAATTGATTGTGTCGGGCATTCCATCATCGTCACTATCCGCATATGCACATGCATCCAATGGGAATTTGTCTACCGCATCTGTAAATCCATCATTATCATCATCCTCATCATAGATATCTGGGCCACATGAACGGGTTAAGGTGTTGTCAAACCAATCGCTATCATCACATGATGATGTCCAATCACCATCAGAATCAAGGGCAGTTACCTCAAAATCAACACTGGCAATTGCTATCTTGCCAAATGAATCGGTGACATGTAATTCCAATACATAGATTCCTTGTGAAATATCTGTTATGTTATATTGCAACTCACTTGGACCCCTTAGGACTTCATTTCCAGAAACATCTGTAACAATCCATAACAAAGTTAATTCCTCTACAGAATCATAATCATCTGAAACTTGAGCAATTGCTGTCAAAGGAGTAGTCTCCATGAACCTTTGACCTGAATAAGGTGCGCTAATACTCGCAGTTGGTTGACCGTTTACGGTCATGTTTACGATTAGGTGATTATTACCGTTCAGTGGCAAATCAAAGTTTACTTCGGTATCGATAACTCCCTCTGCACTTGCTAATAGAGTGATTGAAGTCGCTTCATATGTAGTGGACGATGAAATCCATTTTAGCAATAATTTTGCTTCAACCCCTTGTCCACTATAACTGATTGATTGGCTATCAATACCTGAAACTGATACTTGATAATCTGCGCTAAGTGAATGATTATTCATCTTTGCATCCAAGATGAATGTCTCAAAGACATAGACATCTGATTGTGATAAGGAATAGGTGGTTGATGTGCTTTCAACATCTATCAATGTGATTTCAGTTGAGGAGGTTTCTATCTCTCCTACTATTACTCCTTCTTCAATATTACAACCAAAGCCTTCTGCTGATATTGCGGTACTTGCCCACAAGTCTACATTTCTCAATATCAAATCAGTTGGTGATTCTCCTTCATCAGCATGCAAGTCAATAGCAATAGCATAATTTGCAATATTGGCATCTTCAACTATCAAAGCAGAAGAGGATTTGCCATGATGTATGGTCAATCCAGTACCTGTGCCTTGTCCAATCAAATTTACTCCCGAAATTATTCCTGCTGTATTATCAAAGTCAATTGCAGGCGAACCTTCAATCTCAATGTTTGACAATGAGATCTCTCTGTTGTTATTGCCTGCTATCGCAGCAGTTCCAGCGGCTATTGCATTGAATCCATCAATAGAAAACTCGCCATCAATTGATTCAAGCCATAGAACATTACTATCGCCATTGAACAAAGTGGCATCGATATTATTGGCGCTACCTGTTACCCCCGTAAATTCCATTCCAGAGGATGTGTTTTCTCCAATCTGCAAACCATTTATTCGCATATCGAGTTGTCTTGCCCAAATACCTGCTCCATTACATGAATCTAATTCCACATCTGACAATGTTATGCTTGAGGAAGATGGGTATGCGATAATACAGCCCGAACCTCCGTCATGGAATTGTGAATTTCTGATGTTTACCTCTGCAGAACTTCCTGAAGAAATCTGTAGTAATGGGTCAGAACCGCTAGAGCGGGCGAATAATGCTGAGTTTGCTTCTACAACTCCAAGGTTAGGAATTGTCAACGCCCTACTAGCCTCCACAATATGAGTGCCTGATAAATCGATAAGTGAACTGGTATAATCTCCCAAAACCAAGCCGCCCCAACGTGCACCGAATCCGGTGCTGGAGAGTGTAGCGATTCCAGCATCCAAAATACCGTTTACAGTAATTGTAGAACCTTCAGTGGAACGAATCGCAACCCCGTCATGAATTGTTAATGTGGCGAATTGCCCGACTTCTAAATTACCATCCAAATAATATGGACTCCATTGAGATTCTAATATCAGCCAAGAATTGACTGTTCCAATTGGAAGTGTTGAAGCCATAAATGTATGAGTTAGACTGGTGGACGAATCCCATGAGGTCATGTCTGTGAAAGAATCTATTTGCAAAGCGACTGTTTTCATTCCACCTATTGTATCACTGGAGTCATCGACATGGCGAGCGATTGCAGAAGTTGAAACCTTGCCCCTATCATCGGTTTGCGCCATCGCCCCATCTACTGAAACAACTGCTCCTACCACTGGCTCGCCTTTGTCTAATACCGTGACATCAAGTTTAGATAATAATGTGAAATCTCCACCTGTTAATACGGTAATACTTCCTTCAACATCTCCTCCAGTCATTTCAACTTCACAACCAGGTTGTAATGTTAGACTTCCCATGATGAGCAATTGTGAAACCTCACGCAGGGTCTGGCACGACCAAATCAAATTAGCATCAATTGTCAAAGATTTACCAGGGTCTGCGCTTACCATTGCGGTAGTTCCGGCAAAAATATTTGGCGCTGAAATTGTTGCATCTTGACCACTTAATATGCCTGAACCTTGAATATCTATTTCCGCTGTTTGCGGTAATTGCAAGTCAACACCGACCAATGAAAGACCTGCATTATTGGAGATTGTTAAATCTCCAGTTAGTGTATGAGCAGAGCCATCCACCTTTGGATTGAGGACAACAAATTGCCCACTAGGAATGGTCCAATCTCCTGAGGGTATGACTGGGATTTGTACAGATTGGCCTCCTTGGCCTCCGGTCAAGGAAACTCTTACTCCCGCACCATCCAATGTAACTGATACCATAGAGCCTGAAGCCAATAGCGGCAAGTCCGCCGCACCATTTACATCACTGGTTAATTCAAAACCATGAACAAAGATATTGGCTTCAACTGGATTGCCAATTAAATCGGTAAAGGTAACTGGTGTTTCAATGAACTTATCAGAAGATGTTGTGGATATCACTTGGGATGTAGAAGAACCATAGAGGAAATATCCATCGCCTAATGCTTGTGATGAGCCTGCAGAGTTTTGAGGTTGAAAATTACGAACTGTTGCTTCAGAGCCATCTAATAATGATAGAGGAGTTGTGTGCAGTGCTGCTGTCCATTGACTTAGGTGAAGTGATGATTGGCCGCTTAGACGTACTCCTGTGGTTTGTGCTGTGCTGTGAAGTGAGTCGGCTTTTAATGTGGATTCGGATAAATCAATACCGACCTCTTCACCATACTCCAATACTAGATCTGTTGCAATAATTGTGCTATGCTCTGTATTGATAGAAGTTGCAAAGTTATTTACTTCAAAACTACCCAAATTTATATCTGAATACCAAATGTTTAGAGCTTCTGATTCACTATCAAAGGAACTGTATGTCTTGGTGATGATTACATCATTCCAGTCATGGGTTCCACCTAATACATTGGCTGCGCGTGAAGCACTCCCTAAGTGCTGAATATCAACTTCTTGAAGTGATGAATCTGGGCCTGAAATAATCAGTGCATTTTGCTGAGATGTAATGTTGGTTGATTGTAAGGTCAAGAATCCTTGGCCGGACGCTGAAATACCACTATCCTGGCCGCTCAACTCGGATGCTAAAAATTCATGTTGTCCATTTCCCGAAAGGCTGGCAAGATGGTTGCTATCCCAAATTTCTAGTTGGTTAAATTGGCAAGTTCCTGCGC
>DUCL01000121.1 GCA_012959845.1 Candidatus Poseidoniales archaeon | reverse complement strand
AAGAACCAGAAAGTCCAAGAATTTTAACAGGTGTTGCGCTCATGGTGTTGCCACTTGTCTTTAGTGTATCAATATAACAGTATTTTCGCCATCCGAGAACCTACGTATTAGAATGAACATAATTTGTTAATCTTAACGCTCATTGTTTCATTCGCCACTCATCCCACATTACTGCGATTTCATCTTGTTGATCTTTTCTTTGCGGACCAGATTGATTTAGGAATTTGTGCATTAGAACAGGCCCAGACCATGTGCCAATTGTTGCCATGCCTACGATCAATTCTGTTTTCGTGTCAGTAGTTGGATTGATTGAGATTCCCGGAGAGTCGAATAAGTAACTTTCCATCAACTTCCAGCAAGATTTTCCATTAACTTGAATCCACAATGGTTGGATTCTCTCAATAACAGATTCAATTAACATTCTATGTGATAATAAGGCAGGATCCGTTTTTGCGATTTGTGCCAATAATTCAGAGTCAATCTGTGCTCTATCAGAGAAATATTGTAGCACATCCATTTCAACCACATGCTTATCCAATACTCTTTGCGCACCCATTGAGCCACCTGAGCCGTAAGTTTTTCCAAACCAGTGTCTTCCAAACCAATTTCCAAATTTTGTAAAGTGGCGCTTATTTCTTTCCTCTCTCAAGAAATAACCTTCCTGAAATTCAAATAATGGACGCAAAGATTCAGCATTTTTCGTTTTGTTGTATTGGTTGATACAATTAGTTGGAAGATCAACATTCACAGATTGATACTTTTCTTCTTTACTATATTTTGGATTAATTCCAAGTAGTAAAACTTTGCTTTCGTCGGAGTAGTTAGTCTCTACTCGGCCAACATATGTATGTGGTGGAATGGATACTAAACTCCCTTCACCCGACATGTTGAGTTTTTTATTTAATCTATCCGTGTCAAGTTTATGGTCGCGAAAAAGAACATCAAGCACTTCTTGGGAAAACATATACATTCCTGGAAAAGATTATATTTATATTTGGTGTTTGAAACCCATTGTATGTCAAAACAATATCATTTGTTTAGAATAACCTACTGTATAGCCTCCAATCCTCATTTATTAGTGCTCGTGAGGGATTCGAACCCGGGATAAATGATGATTCAGAAAATACGCAGTAGCCCATTTACATCATTAAAGAATCTTGTATTATAGTGGTTGCAAGCAACATTATTACCAAAAGCACAAGAAATAATCAAGCGCAGTACATCGTTTAGAGAATAATGCTCGTGCCGGGATTCGAACCCGGGTCGGCGGGATGAAAACCCACTATGATGGACCTAGCTACACCACACGAGCGACAACCCGCCCACCAACAACCCGTTGATAACACTTCACCTTTGCTTCTCGGCTTTTATTATCGTTGAATGTATCTCAGCACATCACTCAGGGCTTGGATTTTCTTCTTCTAACCCATTCCACCATGTCCATGCAAACCAAGCCACTATTGCCATTGCGATTAGGCCAATTGCCAATAATATCTCATTGTCAAGGAACCAAAACAATGCATTGAGCGCTTGTTGTCCATACAATCCAATCAGTATAGCCTCAACTCCAAATCTAAGTCCGCGTCCAGCAAGTCCAGCGGTAATGAATGAAGTCCGATCCATTTCTGACATTCCTGCAATCCATCCAAATACCTTGTATGGAATTGGTGAGAAAGCAGCGATAAAGATTCCAATAGTGCCATATTTTTCACTCAATAGTTTGAGTTTGGAAATGTGTTCTGGCTTTGCAAAACGCTGCATTAATGGGTCACCCCAGCGCCCACCTATCCAATATCCTACAATCGAACCGAGTACTGATGAAATTGTAATAACTAACCATAACCAAACGACTGCAGGTGTGTCTCCCATCACATCGACTAACATTGGTAAATAGAGGACATCAGGAGGCAGTGGCTGAATTATTGCTTCGCTAAATGAGACAGCAGCCAAACTCGCTGGGCCAAAAATATCGAAGGCGTCTATGACCCATTCTTTCCATCCCATATCGTGTGCTTTGCATTCCTAATCATCAATGTGTGGGTTGGCGGTGCTTTGATGGGGGGTGTTCATGCCCGCTTAGATTGATGCGAGTTCTCGATACAGCGGCTTTGCTTTATTGGCCAATGGATAAATTGGCCGGTGGTATTTGTGCTGAATCACAAAAAGAAGAACTTGAGAAGGTTTCTGCACAGCGTTCAATGTTAATTGGTGCAGCAGATATAGATTGGAGAGATATCCCTCAATCATGGTTGCAAGAGGCCAAAGAGGTTGCAGCGAAAAGTGGAGACCTTCCGCGATTATCAGATGTTGATTTGGATATATTAGCACTCACCATTGCGCTAAATGCTACATTGTATACAGATGACTATCGCTTGCAAAATGCAGTAAAAAATGCAGGCGGTAGCATTGAAAACGTCGGGCAAAGCGGCGCAAAAAAAGTGTGGCGTTGGCATTTGCGCTGTGAAGGATGCCGTGCAACAACAGATGTCCCAACCGATGTTGACCGTTCCAAGAAAGGAGCCGTTGCAGAATGTGAAATATGCGGCTCGCCAATGCATATCAAACGTAAGTCCTGAATATTCAGTGGACTTATTCTTCTGAGTCAAGTGCTTCAAGGGCAGATACTTTCTTTTCAAGGTCTGCGCTTGTCATTCCCGCAGGATTAATTCCCACTGCCTTCGCTCTTTTAGCCAATACCTGCTCAGGAGTACGCCCATCTGCTTCTAAATCGGTCAAAGTATCTCTCGCATTATTTGTTTGAGCCAAACCCTTTTGAAATTCACCTTTGCTTTGACCTAATGCCTTAGCCATCTTAGGAAGTCGTTCTGCTCCAAATAAGACAAAGAATAATCCCAAAAGAATAAGCAATTCTGTAGTGCCTGGAGTAAATGCCATTTCGCTTCCTCATTCTATGGTAGCGGCCCTTCTTTGTTGAAGTCTTCGCTTCAATTTACTCTTTAGCCACCGGAAACAGGAGGAAGCAGGGCGATTTCATCTCCTGGCATTGGGATTGATTGTAATTGACAAACTTCACCGTTCAGTGCAACTGTTAATCCCATATTCAACCACTTAGCAACAGAAAGTTGTTGCACATAATCTTGAATTGATTTTCCTTTGACATAAGCAATCTGAAGATTGCGAGCAGATAATTCTTCAGCCAATGGCCCAAAGGCGATTATCCGTAATACTTCACTGGCCATGTATCAACGCTCTAAGCGGTAGTTTATCAACGCGTTCTGTTGTGCAATAATCATGCGAACTGCGATGGAAGCCATAGCATTGTGGAAGGTATACCAAACTGGTGACAATATCGTACAAGCAGTGCGAGGAATAAACATCAAATTGCAACAGGGTGAGATGGTTGCAATAATGGGGCGTTCCGGTTGTGGAAAAACCACACTACTCAATGTATTATCGGGAATAGATGAACCTAGTTCTGGGGAAGTATTGGTAGATGACAAACAATTATTCGGTATTTCTGACGATGAGAGAACAGAGATGAGAGCACAAAATTTTGGTTTTGTATTCCAAAGTTTCAATCTATTGCCTGTATTGTCGGCGGTTGAAAATGTTGAACTTCCATTGTTGTTGATTGGAAAATCAAGCAACGAAGCCAGAGAAGGAGCGCTCAAAGCATTAACATCGGTTGGTTTAGAAGACCGCGCTAACCACAGGCCTAGCGAATTATCTGGAGGCCAACAACAAAGAGTAGCAATCGCGAGAGCAATTGTCCATTCACCTTCGGTAATCCTTTGCGATGAGCCTACGGGCAATCTTGATAGTGCCACTTCATCAGAAGTCATGCAATTATTAAGGCAAATAAATCTTGAAAACAATTCAACACTATTATTGGTAACTCACGATCTAAAGATTGCACAACAATGCGATAGAATTCTAAAAATGGATGATGGAATATTTATCAACGAAATCTCTGAGGAGGAATGATTCTGCTTTCACAAATGCTCATCATCAGTATGGTAATACTGGTGCCGAGCATAATCTCAGTCTATGGACTAGGGCGTAGAAGGCAACTTGGGTGGAGGAAAATCTGCCTATTGATTTTTGGCCCGTTAGTCGATGCACTGCTAGTATTTATTCTGTTAAATTGGTTACAATTATCGACCACAAATCAGTGGGTTGGATCTTTGAGTATAGCCCTCTTGAGCCATGTCTTAATTCAACCAATGTTGGTGCCTCAACGGCTGGTAGTTTGGAGGCTAGCAAGTCAAAACGTGTTGCGCAGAAAAAGACAGGCTGCTTTACTATTGGCCGGTTTGGTTATCGCAAGTGCGATTATTACTTCTTCACTTGTAGTCGGTGATTCCCTTGATGAAACCGTTAGATGGGAAGTTGAAGTAGCCTATGATGAGACAGATATTATGATATCTGGCTACGACCCCTATACTGGGGCAAAGGTAGAATTCTCGCAACAATTAGCAGAAGAGATTTGGCAAGAAATCAGCACTACTGAGTCTCTAAAAGATGATGTTACAGGCCGACAATACGGCTATTCAACATCGGTAAGTGTCAGTTCGCAAAATGGTAACTCCAATGCAAATATTGCGTGGTTTGCAAGAAATGCTTCAGTAGATTCGGAATTAATTTGGTCCGATATTGGCGACAATGGATTACGTTTTTCACACTTGTATGAGCAAAATATCAATTTTGATGAAGCACATACCTCTAGTCAAGAATCTGTCGCATATATTGCAGTTGACACTGTCTTTGCCGATGAATTAGAAGTTGGTGTAGGAGATATTGTTGAAGTTGATTGGTTTGTCAACGAGGATGATGGGAGAGTACGTAAAGAGGGAACATTCCAGATAATTGAGATTGTCAATAATGTGGGCCAAGGGGCTAGAGGTGGTACGAGAACTGCAACCATGTTCACCGATTTAGCGACTTCACAAACCCTTCATTCACTTGATAACAAAATCAATAATGTTGCATTTTCATTAGATGACTCCTTAACATCGCGCAAGCAAATAGACCCAATACTAGAACAACTCGAGGAAATTATTAACAGACACATTAAGTCATCAGATGTAGGATTAGAATTATCAGTTGAAGATACTTCAGGAGCACTCACAATATCGTCAACTGCAGGCTTAGGCCGTGTGTCTGGAGAGGATGTTTCTGCGCTGCGAGAAAATCTCACAATCCTCGCACCCGATAGTGTGATGATGGAGGTATTACAAGTGCCACTAATTGATGTTCAATTTGATGATGAACAATTGATTACTCTCAGTGATTCAACGATTACCAATCTTTTCAAAGGCAATAGAGGACTTTGGCATGTTAGTGCTAGCGGAGTTGGATTCCAAATAGAGGGTGCTGGAGATGCTTGGATTTGGCGAGCACCAGATGAAGGGCTGCTCGGAGATTTCGCGCTATCTGGCGATGGAATACAAGGATTAATTTCACATGATTCCGACCTATACTTGGCATCGGAAAAAGACCTAGACTCAGAATACATTGAATCATTTTCAAGTGAAAATATGATTTTATCAATTTCCACTTCACATCAATCCAACATTTCGGATGAATATCAGTGGTTGGCAATTAGTGAAGGCAATGATTCAATCGCAATTCAATCATTTGATAGTGAATTACAGCCACTTGCACCCGCAGTAGAGGTAATTACTACATCGGGGAGAATATTATCGAGTGATTTCGTTATTGATGAACAAGGGATACACATACTGGTTTCTGGATTGCTGAGCGATGAATATTACTGGGCAGAGAATAATTTCACTAACGGTTCATTCACTGGGGCTTTTTCGCTTCAACAACAATCATCTAATTTTCCAACTCAAAACGTATCACAAATAGAAGGTCTGATTCCTGAATATTGTGATGCTACCACCTCAATAGAATTTGATATCAACCAATATTGGTGCTCGTCCGAAAACGGCTTGATCAAATATAACGAAAATCAACAGATTGAATCAATTCGCTTACCATTACTTTCAGATTCGCCAGGGATTGGTCCAATGCCGCAGATGTTTTTAGCATTCGGTGGGGAAAACTCCACACTATCTGTTGATGACGGAAGTGTGTTATTATCAACGAGGATGAATGGTCTTGAATCACTAAATAATGAAAGCCAATTTTGGGTTAAAGGTGTGCTGCCATATGCATTTGGCAACAGCTCAGCAACTCGGTTATTGTATGGGGGCGAATATAGTTCAGTACAGGGATTTGATGCATTGGAGCAACTGGATTCAATCGTGCTAGGATTGATATCATTAAACGATGCAGAAGAATTAGCACTGGCCGATGATGATGAACGTTCAATATTACTGCTGTCTGGAGGAAGTTTAAGTCCGAACTCAACAACTAATCAGCAGGTTATCACTGCAATTCAGCAATGGTTTGATGAGAAGTCAACAATGGAAGATAGCAATCTCGTCTTATCTCCTGTAAAGTTACAATCTGCAGAAGCAGCAGCGGAGTCAAGTGGTGTTATGGCTGCAATGTTCCTTGTTTTCGGTTCATTCACCATCGCGGCAGGAATATTGCTAGTTCTAACAATAATCATGATGCTTTCTGAATCACGCAGAGAGGAATTGGGAACGATTAGAGCATTGGGTCTGCGAAAGGCAGATGCGAGAGCATTAGCGGTACAAGAGGGCGTATTAGTGGCGAGCATTGCCGGATTACTCGGTTCAATTTTGGGACTATTTTTGGCATGGATGATAAGTGTAGGATTTTCAAATATTTTCTCGTCGGTTGGAGCGGGACTATTCCGTTTCAGTTGGAGCATTGATTCTGTTATTTCTGGATGGTCATGGGGCTTTCTAATTGCGATGACAACACTTTGGCTAACTGCAATATGGTCTTCAAATCTAAACATAGTTCAGGCTCTTCGCGGTACGGCAAAAATCGATAGCGAAGGAGTGCCTTGGACCCTATTATTGACTCAAATAATAACGATAGGCGGTTTTGCAATTTGTACCATTGGTCTCTTGGTATTCGGTCTTGACAATGGCATGTCTTACCTTTTGTGGGTTGGTGCAGGAATTTGTCTTATTATCGCTATTACTCCTGTATTCACTTGGCAATTGGCTATAAAACTAAAGAACAAATCTAGTATAATTTCTAACTTGGCACGTCATAGAGGAAGGAATACCCTTGGTTTTACCGGCGTATTACTATTGGTTTGGACTTTGATATTAGCGCCTATTGACCCCATTAGAGCGATGACAACTCCAAATGAATTTGCATTCATTACATTGGGATTGGTTGAAGTTTTCGCAGGAGTGTTAGTTCTAACCAGTTTAGCACCTCTTGCTGTGCAGCGAATCGGTAGGGCAAAAGTACTGACAAAACGGCTCGGACCTGTAATTCCGGTTGCTCTAGCCCATCCCCTCTCTACACCTATGCGAACTGCAGTAGTGATGGGGATGTTTTCAATCACTGTCTTTTCAGTAATCGTATTAGGTGGTTATGCAGAGCAATTTGAGAACTATTCAGGTGATTTCGTCTACGAAGCAGAAGGTGAATTTGAAATCTTATTGATGGCTCCTACATCTAGGCCCCTTCAGTTGGAAGGAAACCATTCACAATGGGATCTAAACGCCACCGACCCATCGATGATAGATGCTACAGGAGGTGTCTATCGCTCAATAGTATTCATAGAGGATTCAGATGGCGAATCAATGCCATATATTTTACGTGGTTTCGATGAAGGTTTTTCTCAACATGGAGGGCTTCCACTTCACATTTGGGATGAAAGTTTAGGACTAACTGAAAAAGAAGCGTGGAATTCAATTGGAAATCGTAACGACATAGTCTTCATTGATGCTTCCTTTGGACTTGAATCCGCTTCACAAGAAGCAGCAATTGTTCCGTTGAGTTTTTCAATTGGAGATTCAATTTTACTAATTGAAAGTTCCAACCCTGCAAACACTAGAATTGTGCAAGTTGGAGGCTTCTTAGAACAGTCCTCATATTTGTTTTCTGCAGGAATATGGATGAACGATGAAATAGTTGAACAACAATTTTCTGGAAAGTTAGAGCGATTATATGTTAGTGTTCCAGACAATGCTCAACCAAGTGAAGATTTTGACACATCAAATCTGAAATCATTTTCTGTAACTGGAAAACCGAGTGATGCAAGGTTTGCTGCCGCTGAGGTTGCTGAACATCTCGAGCAGGATCTATCCGGTGAAGGTGTAACAGTACTGATTTTATCAGACGAAGTGCTGTTAATCCAATCGCTTGTATTGGCGATTTTAGCAATTTTTGAGGGTTATTTGGCACTTGGTTTGATAGTGGGGATCGCTGGAATAGGTGTTGTGACAGTCCGTTCAGTATCAGAAAGAAAACGAACTATTGGAGTTCTTAGGGCTCTAGGTTATCGTTCACGCATGGTGACAATTTCTTTCTTGATTGAAGTTTCATGGGTCTCTGTACTGGGGATGTTGAACGGTGTCATCGTAGCAATAGGTTTCCATAGAGCTCTATACACTGCGTTTTGGCAATCACAAGGAGCAGAATTCACACTACCATGGAATTCAATATTGATGGTATTCTTTGGAGGGTGGTTATTGGTATTAATCGCAACAGCAGTTCCTGTTAGTAAGGCGGCGAAAATATCACCCTCGGCAGCATTGAGAGATTATTAGTGAAATAATAATTTTGCTAATTGGGATAATTGGGATAATTGGGATAATTGGGATAATTGGGATAATTGGGATAATTGGAATTATTGCATTTCTGCTGATTTTCATTCTAGCATTTAGATAATAATAGTTTTCGCGGCTCAAAAATTGCCTATTTCTTACAAATAACCTGCTCTAATAAGAGGTAAAATCGTGGTACTTCGGTCCATTGCATGTGCAATTTGGTCTACGCATTAGTATGAGTAATCAATCACTCCTTATCGCTATAGTATAAATACGAAGCATGAAGTGGTGAACTTCACCGAACCATCGGAGGTATGAATATGCGAAAAATGACCCCTATGATTCTCGTCGCTTTGATGCTAGCAAGTATTTTTGCTAGTATTGACTTTGTCGAGCTAGAAGAAACTGTGGTAATTGACGAAGCAGGTGCCCGTACAGGCGCTGATGCTGAAACAATTGCCATTACATCACCGAAAGAAACAAGTTGTAATATGAACGGCTGTCGAAACGAACTAAAAGTTGGAGAATCGACAACCTTTGCTGCATTCATTAAGAATAGCGGCGATACAGCAATCGAGGAAATGGGTTACGCTGTAACCGTTTACCTAGATGACGGCGATGGCAACGCTGGAATGATAGCCAGAGACCTACAAGGCAACGACCTTAGTTGGGAAAATGGCAATGTTGTTTGTGACGACGTACTGGCTTGTCCAATACAGAGTCTCGCTGCTGGAGCAATCCTCGGTGGAGGAAAAACAACTATGCAATATGCCGGAAATGACATTACGTGGATTCCAATGGCTGGAAACTATATCGTTGAAATTGTAGTAAATGCAATTGATGATGTAGACCCTGGAAATGATGTTCAACAAATCACAGTCTCAGTTATTGACTGGGTTGACATTGCGATAGACCTTTCATGGGATAACAACGACGGCAAAGATCTAATTACCGGCTCAGGTCCACATGCTTTCACATTAACTGTTGTATCAAATGGTTCATCAGACGCTGGATTTAATCCAAGAAATGTAACAGTAAATCTAAAGGTTGCTGGAGATCTTATCAATGCGATATGCTTGTCTAACTGTGGTGCTGGGGGTTCTGGCACAGACATATTGGGGTCCTACGATCTAATCACTGGAACAAGCGGTCAAATGGTTGAGACATGGCGACATGGTGAAGACCCAAACAACTTCACAACAGAACCAAGAACCATTTTGAATTATCAAACTGTTTGGACATATCAAGGACAGGTAGAACCTGATGTTAGCGGAGAAACAGCAGCATACTCAATTGAAGCATCTTTGCAGAACTACGTTGATTATGATGCCTTTGAATCATGTTGGGAAACAAACACAACCGATACAGGAAATGGAACTACTGAATCAACATTGTTCCATATGTGCGAGGAATCACAGAATTCAGATGACTATCCAAACTCAAATGCAGATGAAATTACTGGATATAAAAACAATTACCATGATATTCGTATTACAACCCTCACAGTATACCAAGGATACAACACTGATGGAACAGGAGAACCAACCTACTCTCTCAGTGATGGTCAGATAGGAGACCTTAATGTTGGTACATCTCGAGTGCATGTGCAAGTTGAACATCGTGGAAGTGATCTTTCAACATTATATGATTGGAATATTACATTCACCACCACAAAAGAGGGTGAAGCAAACTCACAAACAAGTACTGTAGGTGAATGTATGGACGGAGTCCCTCCAGCATACGAACATGCACAATTAGGAGACGACCCATCAGTTCTACCTCCAGCATTACCTCCTTCCTTAACCGGATTTGCTTGTGATATTGTAACTCTTGAAGAAGGAACTTACACCTTTGAAGCAGATTTGACAATGGACAGAAAGACTGACCAACGCCCTTCAAACAACCATAAGAGTGTGACTTTCGATGTTGTAAACAGTCTGCCGATGATTACATCGTTTGATTTGAATACAATTGGAGACCTAGTAGTAGGTCAAGAAGAACTTCTTCAAATGTCTGTTGAAGCATTCGATGTAGATGACCCATCTGGTCAATCCCTTGAATATACTTGGGCATACCAATCAGGTGATCTTCCATGTGGTGGCACAGCAGGTGCAGGTACCACTTGTCAATTCCCAATTCTTAATGAATATGTAACTGTATTCGCAGTTACTGTTACCGTTACTGATTCACAAGGTGCATCAGTCAGTGAAGAAATGATGCTAGAGATTTGGAACAATGCTGTAGGTTCTGCAACAACAACCTCAGGTATTGAAGTCCAATATACACTACAGTATTTCGCCCCTGGTGAATTTACTATCACTGCAGAGGATGGAGATTTGACTTCATTTGAAGATAATGTACTTCCTGAATACACAGGCACTTATGATGCTATTGGCGTTGTCGCATATGCGCCAGATAGCACATATTCTGCAGATGATATCTTAACACAATCAATGACAGTAATCTTTGAAAAGAGTCTAGGTGCAACATCACTTTGGTATGTAACAGATTCTGGTCTATGGGTCTCTATGTCAACAACTGCTGAAGATGTTGATGGAACAACTTCAATGTTCCAAGTGAGTCTCCCAGATAATACTCCAGTACTACCTGGTGGTAGTCTAGTATTGATTGGTGCAGCTCTTGAAGAAGATGCAGTGCCAGTTGCAAGTATATCTGCCTTTGATGCGTCAGCAGGACAGGGCGGAGCATTGGTAATGAACTGGAATGTTTCTACTGTGCTACTTTTATCTGATTCAGAAGTTGTAACAATCACATGCAATAACGGAAATGGTAGCCAAGGTGACTGCGATGATACATTTTTCCCATTCACTGCAAATGCAGTGCCTGGTGCAAAGACCTACACACTCTCTGGTGCTAAGACTGCGCATGGAATGTCGTATGATGTTTCAGTAGAAATTTGTAATGCTCCAGACTCTTGTAGCACTCCTATCGGTACAGGAACAATTGTAGCAGATAAGGGCGTTGATGGCGGAGTATCTGCTATGAACATGGCAGTACAAGCAGTTGGAGAAGAATGGACAGTCTCTTGGGCTGCAACCGGTGAAACATTCGATGTAGATCACTGGAATGTATGTTACCAAAAGCAAGAATCATTCGATGCAGCAAACATGCCTTCACAGTGTGTTTCTACAACAAGTGCAACTGATACTACTATCAACATTGCAATGCCAACCGCAGAAGGAACATGGGATTACCACTTCACCGCAGTACCTGTAGATGCACTGGGTAACACCGAGTCATCTGCAAGTATGAACAGTATTGAATATCATAGAGATAAGACAATCACTGACCCTGGCGATGGTGGTACAGTCGGTACTGGCTCAGACTCAGGTAGTGTACCAGGATGGACCTGGGGACTAATCGGTGGCTTGCTGCTTGTCGCAGTTGTTGTAAGCGCTGGAATACTCCGACGTGGCGATGACGATGATGAAAACAAAGATTGGGATTACTGATCTTTAGATTATACATCTAAAACAAATCAATTCAGACATTTGCCTGCGGGCAATGTTTATTCGCCAAGAGAGCCGTTGAGGCGGCTCTCTTGGCCCCCCTTTTCTTCTATTAGCGTCATTCGATTGATTTAGAATGTCCAATCAATCTGAACGCAATATGAATCATGATCTATGAACAAATCACTCTGATACATTTGGATAGAATATAATTTCTTTTTACAAATTGAAATATTTTGCCCCATATTCGGCGTACGATTTTCAAGGCTGTAAAAATTGAAATAAGACTCATACAAAATCTCTACTTTAACGAACATTTTTCCGGAAAATGTATCTATTTAATGTAGAGTATATAATAATAATAACATTTACAAAAAGTATGTACCACTGGGAGAGGGGAATAGGGGCGCAGTATATTGGTTCTAGTCGGTGTAAATAGTGAAGTATTCAAAGAACATGTACCCCAACCCTCATAAGTGTTTCAAAGCCTGCCTTGCACTGCATACAGTCCGTATGAGGTGAATGACCTATGTTGGGAACAAATAAAACAACACAAAAGTCTGTCCTTAGTGGAATTGGCGTGGCACTGTTATTGTGTCTGCTCATGGCATTAATGCCAATGAGTGGATTCGTAACAAACAACGGAGGCGAAATTGATTTCGTCGACGCTACTGAAGAGTCGGAAGATTACTTCAAGTTGCCAGATACCATTGAAGACACAGACTATGAATATGACCAAGCCCTTGAACTCAAGGGAATGAGAGACCAAATGACCAAAGCTTACGTCACAGAAGATGGAAAGATTGCTCAGTTAATTGCTAACGAGCCAGTCAACTACCTTCTTGAAGACGGGGTATGGGAAGAGATTGACTTGAACATCGTTGCGACAGCAAACGGTTGGGAAGTCACCGAGAACACCTTCACAGCAGAATTTGCTGCAGAAGTTGCTGGTGGAGTCCGAATTCAAACTAGTCAATTCGTCGATCCTATCATCACCGGTATCAACCCAACGGTTGTAACCATTGATGAAACTGGAGAGGCACCAATGCCATTAATGGTTGAACCATCTCGTGATGGACCAACTGTTGGTGGAAATGTTATCCGATACCCAGTAGCAGATGGCTTTGACTTAGATTACACAGTTGAGTCAACACAACTGAAGCAGAACCTCGTAATTCGCGAGCGCCCTGTCCTTCAGCCTAATGCAGCCTGGTTAGGTATCTCTGAAGCAGTTAAACTGCCTGCAGGATACTCTTTGTACATCGGTGACACTCTAGTTGGTGAGGCAATCACACAAACACAAGAAGCACTTCAAGTACGACATACAGAAACCGGAGAACTACTAGTTGAGTTCCCAGTTCCTATGGTCGTTGAAGAAAATGCAGAAGCACCATATGTTGCAACATACTTTGTACAATCATATGGTTCTCTAATCGTTTTGACTACTGCTGTTGATACTGACTGGTTACTTTCAGAAGACAGAGTATTCCCACTTGCAATCGACCCTACAATTAAGGTCACATCCAGCACTGGCGGATACTGTTACGTTTACTACGCTAACTGTTATACTTCTTCTTACCGTTACACTTACCGCTATTATGCACAATTTAGATACAACCCTTGGCACAAGTACGTTTTCTCTAGCAGCAACCAACTACCAACCGGTGCTACAGTTGATTCAATAGCATGGAAGCAATATGTTTCATATGCGTATGGAAGCAGTGCATCACAATCGATGTCAGCAGTGGTAATGGAAGCTTGTGGTACAGACGCTAAATATAATCACGCAATCACTTCTGCATCATGTTCAGGGGCTCTAAATCCTTCGAACATCAAGCAAAATTATGGTGGCACTACTGCAAGAAAGATGGTATCCTCAATGGGTAACTCTGCAATAGTTGACACATATGCGCAAGGAACTGGCTGGAAGACTGCAGATATCTGTACTTCAGCAACAACTTGTTCTTCTAACACTGCCGCAGGATATATTACATCTGCTCAAACTAATGCCGGTACTATCGGTATGAGTGCAAGAATGACTTCAAGTATATACACATATACCTATGCGTATGCTGGAGGTTCATCTAACTCCTACCTCCAGATAGTTTATTCTGGTGGAACAGATGCTGATGCACCTACTATGGACTATGCTCCATATTCAGGAATTACTTCCTATGCAGAGGGTGCAAGAACTTTCTTCATGACCCTTACTGATATGTCTGGTATTGACACAACATCTGCTAATGGACCTACTCTGAACTACGCAGTAGACAATGGCTCATGGTCAAGTGTATCTGCAACCTCTATCGGAACTTGTTCTTCAACTTCCTCTATTTGTAGATTCAAGGCTACAACTCCTACAGTTGATGCTGGAGAGTATCTTGAATACTACTGGAAGTTCCAAGATCTAAACCAAGGAAGCAACGGTGCTAACGTTGGATATGGCCCTGCATTAACAGGTTCACAAACCACGCCTACACCTTACTACTTTGCAGTAGATGATGTTGCTAATGCAGGAACTGATAAGAAGATGACAGTACTTACAACTGACGTCAGTGGCGGAGGATATAACTATCCAAATGTCCTTGACCGTCAGATGACCTACTATGACGGAAGTGACGAATACGTATTCGAATTCGACACATCTAGCTGTGGTACTGGTTCACAATCATGTTTCTACACAACTTCCTACTACTTCTATGCTAACTGGCTAACACAATGGACAACTGCTCCATCAACTGGTTACAATGGAATGGGTGGAACACGCTCAGGAATTGATATGCTTCACAAGGACGACGGCGGTTATCTTACAATCGCTGCAAAGAACGGACCTCAATACAACCTAATTATGTTGTATGACAGTTCCTCTAACGCTTGGGCAATGGTCGGACTTGGTGACAAGACGACATCCAGCACATCTCTATCGATTGCTGACTCATTGTCTGGTGGTACTGCTGCAACCAAATCATCAGGATATGGATACAATATTGCTTATAAAATCGCGATCCCAGGCGGTATTACAGGTTCATTTGGTAAGTTCAATTTCAATGCTACTGGAAGCTCAACCTCTGCTAACATGCTTTGTGTGACTGATAACGGTGCATACTACTTCTACAGAACATATTCTGGAACAGGACGATGTTCTTCCGCATACTATTACTTCGGAGCATACAACAGTATCACTAATTACAAGTGGTCTGGATTCGCTATGTCCGTAGGATACTATGGACAACAAGCATCTACCGGTACTGTAACGTATAAGGTCGGTCTAGTTGCACCTCAACCTGATACCTTCGCTCCTACTATGGTTCATTCAGCATTGTCTGATTCCCACAGTAAGGATAGAACAATCTCAGTAGAGATTACTGATGCAGGAGACCCACCATCTGGATTGAATACCAGTACTACTACTGGTGTTGGACCAACACTGTACTACCGTGAAGTTGGAGCATCAACTTGGACATCTATGGCACTGACTCAACAATCTGACAAGTCACGTTCAGAATGTGCTGGAATAGGATGTATCTGGAGTGCTACTATTCCTACCTTAGAACGTGGAGACTCTGTTGAGTACTACATGACTGCTCAAGATACAAGCACAGCATCTTCTGGTGTTAACACTGTAACTTCAACAACAAACACATTCGAAGTTGGCGACCCTAACAAGATGATGATTATTGAATGGAGAGACATGGGTTACACCTCAAATTACCTTTGTACTTACCAAGTTGTAATGTATGACGTTACTAACGAAATTGAGTTCAAGTATGATACAGGTTGTGGTGTTTACTACGACTACATGATGACTGGATACCAAGATAGTACTCGCACAAAGGGAGAATCTCTGCGTATGGGTGCTTCAGCGTACAAGGCAGGAGCAAACATCTTCTCCAACAACTTCCGTATATCCACATCAGCAACATCGTATGGACACGAGAACTTTGATCTTGGAATTAAGAACCTGCAAAATGCACAAGCTGCATTAACAGGTGCTAGCAACGGTAACCCATCTGCATACTACTGTGCTTACTACTTCAGTCAGTACAAGGCTAAGTGTGCAGCAAATATTGACATCCCTGAGGATTTCACTATCGAATATTTCGGTACAGAATTCAATGGTTCTGACAGCAATGACAGAATCCACATCAGCCGTCATGGTGTAATGCAATTGATTAATTCAGGTAGCACAAGTACTTACAGAAGTATGAGTTCATACTATTCTGTACCTAATGAGTTACCAAATAAGAATTATTACTCTAAGACAAACATCCTTGCTCCAAACTGGGGCGGATATGGCTCTTACTATTGTTACAAGACTTCAACAATAGATTGTGGTGTATATTACCGTACAATGCCATTCGAAGGAAAGGGTACAGATGTTGAATCTGATATTACTGTTGATACAAATTGGGATATCGCTGATAGCCCAATTAGAATTAGCCCATCTAACGATTACCTGTCAATTTCAGCTAACCTGAATATTGAACCAGGTGTAGTAATACAAGTCGCAGCCGGAAAGGGTATTTCCTTTGACGGTGCTTGTGATTCACTCATCGCTAATGGAAACGTTACTGACCACATTTTGTTTGAAGGTCAAGCAGGCTCAACATGGGCTGGACTAGCGTTCACAGACTCCTGTTCTACAGGAACTGATGACCGCCACCGGTTCTCATATGTTGATTTCGCTAACACCTCTGATGCAGCAATTGCAGCAGGTAGCCGTCACGGCACTGTCGCAACACCGTCATCTAACGCAAACGTTGGAAACTTCACTATGGACCACATTACCTTCAAGAACGTCGTTACTGCTTTCGAGCATGGTAGCGGACAAGGTACCACTATTACAATGAATGATTTCAGTGTTGAAGGAAGTACAACTGCTAACACAGCATGTTTCAACTTCGCAGAAGACACAGTTGCTACATTAACTGAAGGTACAATGAAGGATTGTAACACCGCAGGTAATTCCTGGGGTGGAGCGATTGTTATGGCAGATGGTGCATCAACCGGTTCAACTGGTGGTTCACTATTCTTAGAGAATGTAACAATTACTAATTCTTACATCAATCTGATTGAAGTTGATTTGGAAATGGTTACTGTATCCAACGTTACTGCAAACACAGTAAGCGGACAAACTGGAAGTGCAATTACTTCATCTGCTGGCGCAGGTTCTGAAGTTGTTCTATTCAACTTCGATGCTAATGATTATGACTCTGCATCTATCAGCGCAATCGGCTTAATCCACATGGATGATGTCGACTTAGGTACTGCTAATCTTGCAATGGCCCCTGGTGGTCCTTCAAGTACTGCAGCTGGACCATCTGGCGACAATGCAGTTATTGATACGCTAACAGCCGGTGACATTCAGATGAATCGCATGCACCCAAGTGTCTTCACAGACATTAATGCTGGAGATCTTAGTATTAACGGAAACGCAATAACAACCGATAGACTTGTCTTGGCTAACTTTGCTGTTGGAAACTTCCAGTTAACTGGATGTGGATGGAATGTAATGGCGGATGCACTTAATGCAGACCTCATTTACAGTTCATGTTCTAGCAGTGCTGCACCTAACACAGTTGTGATATCCGATGCTACAATCACCCACACAGATTCAGTTACATCTGCTCTATATGCACGTAACACAATGATGACTATTGGTGAAACTGCAATCACTAGTACAACTGCTGGTACAGGAACAATTGTCCTTGCTAAGGCAAGCACAAATGCTCAAATCTCTTTGATTGATGTATCTCAGAATGGAAACGATTGTGCAGATAACACCGGTGACGCTTCAAACTGTGACTGGGACTCTGCATCTTCTGCAACTATTTACTTCGGTGGTACTGCACAAGCAAGCACATACAGAATGGCTTTGGTCGGAAATCCTCCTGTACAACAACAGATTTGGAAGTCAGGACACACAGTATCAGCATCAGTTGTGGATGGTAGTGGAAGCGAACTCTTCGAAGTTGGCTCACACATTACAGATATGACTGGAACTGCAACTATTTGGGTTGTTACAGGTGACTCTAACGGGAACACTTACTCAGACCACAACCTCCGTGCTTTCGGACCTGCAGGTCAGAATGAAACATTGCACACCGATACTTGGTATCCATCTTCTGGAGTCTTCAACATCGGTAGTTCTCTTGATATGTTACTTGAACCAGCACCAGTAGATTTCGATCAGGCTGGAATGGACTGTGCTTGGATGAGTCTAAACGCAACCACTTCAGTAATGCAAACCTCACCAGGTATCTATGAATTTGATAGTACACCTATGACCATTTCTGCTGACCTACATCTTGATGGTTGTACTATCAAGTTACTAGGTTCAATATTGAAGGTTAAGAGTTCAGCAACAAGTTCACCAGTTCTAACATTGAGCAATGGTGGAACATTGATTGTAACAACTTCAGTAGATACTGGAGCAGTTGGAGCTCTTAAGGCATTCACATCAACCTACGGCCTACATCTTGACATTCAAGATGGCGGTACACTAGAAATTGATGGTGGTGAAGTACGTGATGTTGCACAAGATGCAACCACCAACTCTGCAATACTTATTGGCGATGGAGCAACTTTGACCATGATGAATTCAGCAGTAATCTACGGTGCATCAGCATCAGATGTTGATATGGCTACAGTCAAGGTTGATGGCGGTACAGTTTCAATTGATGATTCTTCAATTATCAATACTGGAAACACCGGAACAGCTCTTTGGGTTGAACAAGCTGGTGGAAACATCAATAACATTATTGTAAAGAACGCTGCAATTGGTATTCAAGCCAATAACGGTGCTCCTCAAGTCAATGGATTCACTTCAACTGATAACACAGTTGGTGTTGAAGTAACTGGTGGAATGTCACTTCCTACAGTTTACCGTTCAACTCTATTGAGCGGTCAGGCGACAGGTTGGAAAACTTACCAAATTGATTTGTCGACATACCTAGGAACAGGTGACTACCTGCAAGTTGGTGCAAACAGTATCTTCGGTGGCGGTAACGCTCACCCACTATACAACTATGCAACAAGCAAGTACTACATGATGACTGACAGATACAACATTGAACTTGAAGATGATGCAGGTAACTCTTGGAATATTACTCAAGACACAGATCTTGGATACTACCCATACAGTGCAGCTGACCCAGCATCTGGTGTCGGCTATAACGCTATTTATGATGGTGGAACAGGTGGTGCGCCGTCTTATCACTGTAACTACTACGGTTATTCATACGGCCCTAACAGCCCGAATTCTGCATCTCAAGATGGATACATGTACTATCTGTGGTATTATTGGCCAGGTGGCCCTCAAACTAACCCGGGCTACCCAGGCTACTACAGTTATCCTCCACAATTTGGATTTGACTGGGAGAACATCGAAGGTGTTTCCCCAACAGGTAACGCAGCTTACTACCCATACCACTACTGGGGATACTACTACAACAGCTATCACGGTGGCGCAGCAGGTTCTACCTTTGCACCTCCTGAAGGATATGTTGGATATGGTGGATATTACAACATCTGTCTTGACTATGCATACTCATATTACATGAGTTCAGGCCAAGGCGCACGTTTGACATACCCAGTCATAGATATCTCTGCAAGTAACATTACCAAGGTCACACTTTGGATGGATGTTCTGCACAACCGTGCTGACAACTATCAAGACCGTTTGGACTTTGTTGCACGCAGTGGTAACGACCCAGCAGAATTAGGTAACTATCTCCGTGAATCCGGTACTGCTCTATTCAAGGATGGAACAATTACTGGCGCTGACACAGGTATTGAAATCGGTGGCAATTTCGCTGCAGGTAACTTCGAGAACATCGAAGTAACAAGCCCAACTAACGCTGGACTGGAAATCGTTGGTCAGACCGCTGCAGTAGTAGACGGACTTAATGTCTCAGGAGGTACATATGGTGTACTTGCTGGAACATCTGCATCTGGCTCTGTTGATTTGTTGAATTTGGGTCTTAATGGACAAACATCTGCTGGAATATACTATGTCAAGGATTTGACTGGTGATTTGTCTGGAACTATTGTTAATAGTGGTGGAGCCGCATTCAAGTACGGACCTTTGACAGCAAAGGATGTTTCCTTTGACTCTGTATCAATTGCAAGTAACGCAATTGGTGTTGAAACCGCTGGTACAGGTACTATCACAATGACCGATGTCACAATGGGTAACACCAAAGATGTCGTAATTAATGGCGCAGCAGCAGTTGACTTCATTGAAGGAACTATTGATGTTAATTCAGTTGATGTAACCGGATCTGGTTCGCTTACTAGAATGAGGACCTTAGCCGTATCACTAACTGCAGATTCAAATGCAGTTTCAGGTGCTACTGTTAACCTCCTGGATGCTGATGGCACAGCCGCTGGAACAGGTGTTACTGATTCAAATGGTGATGTTAGTGGACTAACGTTCACAACTGCATCTGTTGATAATAGTGGAGTAACAATTCCAAGTCTGGCTGGATTCCAAGTATCCACTGTTGCTAAGATTGCTTATTATTACACCTCTAGTACAAACAACATGATGGATTTCCGTTATGCATTCCATGCAGCAACGCTGTCTGATACTAGTGGAAATTCTGAATCTGTCGCTTTGACTGATGTAATCACAGACCGTGTTTGTTATGGATTCAGTTCCGTATCTTATGTAATGGTTGCATCATGTGCTGGCGGTCTAAGTACTGCCGGTTCCCGCAACGTGGACACCGATGGAGATGGAATAAATGATGGTAAGGAATATGGTTACTACGGTGGACTTGCTACCAATATGGGTGGCAAGACTGTAATGATCGATGTACCATTCATGTATCTAAACGGTGGAAGTCACTACAACTTCAACGGTTCAACAGTTCTAGCCACTGCAGGTTATACCTACTACGATACACAACGTTGGTACCCTAAGTCGCCATATGGTTCACACTTCCATATGGTTGATGGTGAAATGTACGGTATGGCAACTAACCCTGATACCGGCAGTGCAATGGGATACGAACTTGGATATTTCTACTACTCAATGAATGTAGAAATTGATAATTCGGTATTGAGTGGACTTGCATCCATTCAAAGTTCGCATGGTTACGACAACGCTTGGTACAATTACAACTGGGAACTTGAGGATTTCTCAATCACTGATTCGACACTAACCCATTTCCGTGGATATACAAATCTCAATAGTGCAATATTGTACTCTGATATTTGTATCGCTCTCGGTGGTGGAGATGGAGGAAATATTAGTGGAAACACATTCACCAACTGTGGTGTCGGTGTTATGACTCAAAGATCTCCGTATTACAGTTACCACACAGCTGCCTATTACGGTGCTGACAACCTAACTATTAGTGGAAACACTTTCAATGATGGTGGAGAAGTTGCCGATGTTTGGATTTACCGAAACGCTCACTCTGATGACACTGTTATCTCTGGTAACACTTTCAACAGTGATGCTGACGGAACTGCAATCGCACAATACGCTGGTAAGAACCTAAGAACTGAGATTTCTGGAAACACCATTAACGGTGCAACTGAAGGTATTAGTATCTATGACGGTGTTGACTTCGTAGTTGATAACAATCAGATTAACGGTGTAGGCGAGTCTGCTTACACTGGTATCTATATCAGCGGCGGTCAAGGTGATGTGACAGATAACACACTAACTGATGCAGATGGTGGAATAGTGTTGGACGGAATGAGCCAACCTCCTGCACCTGGAACATCATTGTGTACAATCCGTTCATATGATTACAGTTATACCAAGTCTTGTACCTTTACACTTGCATCTGGAAAGACTCTAGCAATTGATCTAGAGACTGACAGTTGGGGTGGAGAGATTGGACTTGAAATCACCAAGCCTGATACAACAAAAGATACTTGGTATGCTGGGACATTCAGTTCTAACACAGGGTACACTCCTTTGACTACATACACTGATGCTGGAAGTTACACAATCAAGGTAACAGACACATATGGTGACGGTGGCGCAAACATCTACGCAACCGAGGCATCATCTGGAGGCGGATATTCTGGACCTGAAATATCAGGAAACACAATCGGCCTAAGTGCTGGACGTGTATCACCTAATGCTATGGGAATTTTAGCTGTTGATTGTTCATCTGTTTCAATTGTCTCTGCCGCAAACAGTATTACACTGTCCGACAATGCAATTGTTCTCGATAACTGTGACCTCAGCGACAACGCATCCGTACTAACCGGTGACGGTTCAACTTCAACCGTCGGAGTTAATTCCGATAATGGGGCAAACATCGTCACTTTGAAAGGAACAACAATCTCTGGATACGACATTGGAGTTGAGATGCCATCCGGTACTCTCAACATGATGGGTGCTGCATCAATTGCTGGTGCAACCTATGGTGTCCACGCAGTGAGTACAACTGTTTGGGCAGTAGATGCTGCAGTTGACGGTGGTTCCGCTGGAACTGGTCTATATGTTGAAGACTCACCTGATGTTTGGGTATACCCACTTGACGCATCAGGTAATGTCGGTGTACATATCGTCAACTCTCCATTCCGCTGGGATGGTGGTACTGCTGATGCAACTACCGCATTGAAGGTCGACGAATCAGTAGGAACAGTTGAGAACATGACTTGGACTTCAACAACACAAATTGA
>DUCL01000120.1:3518-3815 GCA_012959845.1 Candidatus Poseidoniales archaeon | reverse complement strand
CAAGAGATGATGATGAGGATGGAAGTTTTGGATTTTATATGGATTCAAGCATCCATACATTTGCAGAGGATATTCAAATAGCACTAGACGGTAAGGCAATCGTCAATGATTTACCACGTTTACAAGCAATTATTGATACTACATCTGGTAATCGTTTTACCACAGATCCTGCAATGAATGATTTGCTAATTGCAAATACGCACCAGTATGCTCCAAGTAGGTATTATCTACGAAGAGGAGATGACAAATTAGTTCAGCAAAGTAGTGGATTGATTTTTTCTACTTGGCTTGGAAAGG
>DUCL01000120.1:0-3508 GCA_012959845.1 Candidatus Poseidoniales archaeon | reverse complement strand
TTAAATCATGCTGCAAACGAACAAGAATTCAACCACATTTCCGACTCTATAGAATCTGATGAAACTGATTCTCACTACTTTATGTTAGCAAGAGACATCCCTCATTCTCAAAGAAAAGCCAATCCTTGGGCATCGCTTGCTTGGACATCCGAGCCAACTACGCTAACATCTGATATGCATAGAGGAATGATTGTCCCTGATGGTTGGGATGAAATCCATTTCAATAGAGGTGCTACGATTACAGTCAATTTAGAAGCACCAAAAATTAGGCTATTGACATTTAGGCAATCGATGATTCAGCGACTGAATACTTACCAAAATTGATACCACAGTCTTCAATAATAGAGTGGCTTAGGATGGTTTAGGTGAAGTGATGTTATCTTCTATTATTGAGACTGTCGAATCATACGGTACTTGGGCTATGATTGGATTCTGTTTTGCCCTATTAATCGCTGCACTTATTTTAACAAAATATGGTATTGCACGCCCATGGTACCGTATTGTCAGATCAACTGCAGCAGAATGGGATGACCTTCTATTTGAGTCATTTTCTAAGAGATTGTATTTATTTATTATCGTAGGCAGTATCAATCTTTCAGTAAATTGGATTATTGCTGCTGATAGCGAGCATATTGCAACCCTAAATCCAATATTCTCAGTAGCATATATTCTGCTCTCAACTTCACTAGCCAGTGTAATCGTGAAATATATCACCCCAGCAGTAGCAGAGCGTTTTTCCAAGAAATCCAGTGTCACTGTTTCAGGTGGAAATCCAATTATTTCCTTCTTTATACGAACTGTAATTTGGTTCGCAGGTTTGAATCTGGCAATGAAGGAGTTGAGTTGGGATTTGTCTGGACTTTTCGCATCTCTTGCTGTCTTTTCCTTAATTCTTGGAATCGCAATGCAGCAGACAATTGGTAACATAATGAACTCATTTATGCTCGCTGTAGACCGACCTTTCGAAGTAGGAGATCGTATTGAGGTTGAAGGGCTAACCGGTTCAGTAGTTTCAGTAGGTGTATTGTCTACCAAGATACTCACTCATGAAGAAACTCTTGTAGTAATTCCAAATAATAAATTGGTTGAAACTACACTAATAAATCATGCCCGTGGTGGCGGTGATGGTAAAGCTCGCAGAATATCATTAGTCATTGAAATTGGAGTTGACTATCGCGAAGATATTGGCCACGTAAAGTACACGCTGCTTGAGTTAGCAAAGAGATGCCCATATGTTATCACCAATCCAAGCCCAAGAGTGCTATTAACCGAATTAGGTGACTTTTCAAAGACTTTCAAAGTAATTAGTTGGGTTGAAGATTATACCGATGAGTGGATTGCAAGAGATTGGTTGCTCAAAGAAATTGATGAGAGATTCACTGAAGAGGAAATTGTCATCCCATTCCCTACTGCTGTGGAATTGACAGAAAGGTCAGGTGAAAACCGCCCTAGTGCTAAGAAAGCACAGCGACAAAGTACTGCTAAGGCCAAGATGGTTAAGGAAGAAAATAAAATGCGAAAAGAGCGCGAAGAGGCAAAAACTCGGGTAGTAGAAATTGATGAAATACTGAAGACGACTTCAGCACAAAAGAGAGATGTGCCTGTTCTTGAAGATGAAAAGCGAACTTTAGAGAATAAATTAGCAATGTTTGAAGTTGATGACGACTGATGATTTCAAGCACCTATTCAAACGGTATTAGAAGCGTTAGTGAAATATTGATAATGTCAATACCAATGAAAGTAATATAACTCCGTGCGAACTGCATCAACTATGTCTTCGGCAAGTCCACGAAATGCTTTCCTGATTGCAGCCATAATGATACTAGTTAGTCAGACCCCTCTTTTGGACTACAATTCCAACCCAGCAAACGAAAGTGAACAACTTCTTGACGAACTTGATGAACAATTATTCGTGGGAGAACAGCATGATGTTTCCTTGGTCAAAGATATCAATGCCGGAACTGGTGATGGCCAAGTTAGGTACATAACCAAAATGGGAAATAATCTCTACTTTCAGGCTGAAGACACACATGCGAATGGGACTGAATTGTGGAAAAGTGATGGTACTGCATCTGGAACAATAATGCTCAAGGATATTTGCCCCCAAGTTAACTGTGATGGTAACCCTAGACCTGGTGACACCTTGGGGTATAACCAAGAAATGACTGTTATTGGAAATACATTATATTTCGAAGCTTCTTCAACATACTGCGCCAGTTCGCCGTGCACCACAGAGTTATGGAAAACTGACGGGACTACATCTGGAACTGTGATGGTCAAAGCCTTTGACCAAGGACAGTTAAAGTATATGACACCGGTTGGAAATACCCTTTTCTTCCAAGCTGATGATAGTATTAGCGGAAGGGAATTGTGGAAGAGTGATGGTACAGAATCAGGGACCATGATGGTCAAAGATATCAATACTGAGATTAGCGATCTTGGAAGCTCCCCCTATGGGTTAACACCAATCGGAAATACCCTTTTCTTCACAGCCGATGATGGCATTAACGGTCAAGCACAATTGTGGAAGAGCGATGGCACAGAAACAGGAACAGTACAAGTTCTGAATCTGAGTGTTACATCGGGTGCCGCCTTGAAAGCGATTGGGGACACACTCCACTTCTGGGGTAATAACGGTACCAATGGTACCGAACCTTGGAAATACGATACTGCTTCCCCACTGTCTGCAAGTAATCCAATCATGGTAAAGGACATCACTTCTGGTTCTGGAAGCACCAGCAGTAACATGAACCTAAGAACTGTAGTTGGAAATACGATGTATTTCGCAGTTGGATCTTCTTCTGATTCGGTATTATGGAAGACTGACGGCACAGAAAATGGAACAGTCCTTGTGGATAATTCACAGCCTTCGGCAGATAGACCAAAAGGTATTGATTCAGGTGGCGGAATACACAAGGTTGGGAACAAGATATTTTTCGGGGCAACCAAGAACACTCAATGGCAAGATGGTGGAGTGGAGTTATGGACTAGTGATGGTACAGCAAATGGAACATATTTAGTCAAAGATATTTGCCCTGGCTATTGTAACTCATATCCTCGAAATTTCTTTACCCTTGGCGATATTGTATTTTTCAGCGCTAACGACGGAACTAACGGAACTGAATTATGGCGAAGTGATGGTACAGAAAGCGGAACTATGATGGTACAAGAGATCAATCCAGGTGGTAGTAGTGCCATTTATGGTAACTATGTTCTCCTTGGAGATACGGTCTATTTTTCTGCTACTAACAGCACTTACGGACCAAATGAATTGTGGAGCATGACAAATGTAACTGGTAACCCTGCAGGTTCTGCCTCAATCTCGCCACATTCCACATCTGTCTTGCTCAACGTGGATGAGGAAATGACACCTATCACATTCGACTGGGTTGGAGGCCCACACAACGGCACTACGTGGATGGTTGCTGACATCAATAATGGTAGCGCAGACAATATCCAAGACACCATAGTCGTCGGCACCCGCTTATTCTTCACTGCGAACGATGGA
>DUCL01000119.1 GCA_012959845.1 Candidatus Poseidoniales archaeon | reverse complement strand
TCCCAATCCATCAATAGTTCAATCGCTGCTCCTCCTTGACTATCTCTCGTGCCATAAGTCTCGTATAGATATGTGCAAAAACGGTCCAAATCCCAGCCCCTATTCAATTGTTCAATCGTACCCTTGAAGCCAAGTTTTCTTAACGCTGCAGTATCTTTTTTGCCCTCAACAATTATTGGCAAACCAAGTGAATTATCTTCCAATAATTTTGACAGCGCTTGGGCTGCTAAGTTGAATCTAAACTGGATGTCACTCATGTTAATCACCATCTTGGGATAAAGCATCATTCAATCGCGATAGTAAATCCTCTATTGTAATGGATTTGACACTAACTCTCTTGGCCCGAGAGGTTTGGCCGGAAACAATTTCTAAATCAGATTTGGTTAGCGATAATATTTTGGCTAATACATGCAAAACCGCTTCGTTAGCCTTACCTTTTTGGGCCTCTGCCTTGACTGCGACTGATAATTTTGAACGCCATTTGTTAAGTCCCACAATTCCCTGTCGACTAGAACCTGGTTGAACTTCAATGTCCAATAATAATCGGCCATCAAGAGTTGTTTGGACACATCCAGATATCTCCATTGAACATTGCGTAATTGTGCTAGTCAAAGAACCCTTGTTTTGGTGAAAATAATCTAATAATTTCTATAATCATTATTGAATTCGGCACGACTCTATTCTCATCTCACTCCGCCATTAATTCTAAAGTAATAATTATCGAATAATGAGGTACTGAAAACGATTATTTGTCATTGTAAATCAGTATAGTTTTATGTTGGCCTCAACAAATGCTTAAAGTCGGTCTCGGCGGGGGTTAGAACAAGGTGGTACAATGATTGCTGAAGACACTGTTTTCTCCGTGCTATATGATAAGTTCATGTTTTGGTCAGACATCGTAGGAATAATCACCTTTGGTGTGTTATTTTATTCAATCTTACGCTATCGCGCTGGAGTTGAACCTGATACTACTGAAAAGGACCATATTGAGGTTGGTTCGTTTCCCGTTGAAAGACATAATACTCGTTTAGAAATCGCATTTTATGTAGTCCCTACAATACTAATTGTCTGGCTTACAGTTCTTGCAACATCTTCTAGTTCTATTGTTTGGAACATTCCTGCTGAAGACGAAGCATTTGATGTTGAAGTAGTTGGAAAACAATGGTTTTGGGAATTCAATTATGTTGAAGAGTTAACTTGGGAAGATGACCCAAGAATCACCCATGTCAATGTGGAATGGTTTTCTTCATCGCTTACTATTGATACGCTTGGTTCCTCAGCAGTAAATGCCACTGTTAACCAAGATGGGGTTTTGACAGATTATGCAATTGACTCTACATCTGATTCTACTAGTATTGTTCTTGCGCATAATTCTTCCATCTATCAAAGTGTCAAAGTAACCGATGCTGATGGGCATCTATTGCACACTTGGGAACATCTACCTATCGGCCATCAACTTTCATCGGCTGCTAGTGAACATTTAGTGGTCCCTTGTGATGAAGACATTGTTCTAACATTATTCTCAAGGCCTCATGATGAATCCAATCCAGCATATGCTGGAGTTCAACATGCATTTTGGCTACCTCAGTGGGGTGCAAAGGAAGATCTTGTTCCTGGATTAGAAGGTGGAACTGTGATGACTTTTGAACCTGATAGAGCCGGAACGTTTGATATTAGATGTGCTGAATATTGTGGTTTAAGCCACGCTAAAATGGTAGGCAATATCGATATTGTCGCTAGAGATGGCGCAACATGTGACCTAGATGTTGGAATAGAACTACTCGACGATACTGATGGTTCAACTGGAGGTGAACACTGATGCGAACAAGAGCAATAGCAATTCTAAGTATTATCCTAATTTCATTAGTTGCAATACCATCCTATACTGCTATGCCTGGTGGAATAGGTAGTGCAGCAGAAAATGGATGTACCTGTCACGGTGGTTCATCTTCAAACACTCAAGTCTTGGTAGATGGACTTCCTGAAGTATTCAATGCGAGTGAAACATATTCTTTCACAGTAACAGTTGTCAATGACGATTTGACAAGAGCTGGTGATGATAATGGACGAATGGGTGGTTTTAGAATCATCTCCAATGGTGGAACTATTTCTTCAATCCCTGAAACAATATCTCATGAAATGGATGGAGCATTAACTCATACTGTTGAAGCAAACACCGTTCGTCAATGGACATTTGAATGGACTGCTCCTGCTGATTCTGAGGCTGTTGTTGATTTCACAATTTATGGAAATGCAGTAAATGGTGGCGATGGCTCTGGTGGAGACGAATGGAATAAATTCACTCTAACTAGTATGGGTGTTGATGCGGGTGCAGTAGCACCTACTGCTCGTTCTCTAGTGGTTCTAGTAACTTCTGTTGGGCTATCTCTTGCCCTAATTTTCGTTGGATTGATGTGGGTCTTTTACAACCGTTCTCCAGAAACTTTCACAATTGCTAATTTCATTAGTTACATTAAGCCATGGTTAACTACAACTGACCACAAGCAAGTTGGAATCCTCTACTTCTTGTTTGGTTTCTTCTTCTTCCTTGTCGGTGGAGTATTGGCACTTCTATTCCGTATTCAACTGGCTTTGCCAGAAAACAATTTCTTGACTGAAGCGGAATACAATTCATTCTTTACTTTGCATGGAACTACAATGATTTTCTTAGCGGCAATGCCTATGATTGCAGGATTCATGAATTATGTTCTACCCCTACAAATCGGCGCCAAAGATTTGGCATTCCCGAGAATCAACGCACTTGCATTATGGATGCTTGTTTTCTCTTCGCCGCTAATCTATACCGGTATTTGGACCGGTGATGCTGCTGATATTACTTGGGTAATGTATCCACCATATTCCTCACTGACCGCTGGTGCTCTTGGAGAATCAATGTCACAATATGGTTCCAGTATTGGAACTACTGCTTTCATCGCGGGTATGGCTATGCTTGGTGCTTCTTCTACCCTCAGTGGTGTTAACTTCATCACAACCGTATTCACAATGCGTGCAAAGGGTGTTGGATGGATGAAGATGCCTCTGTTCACTTGGTCGGTATTCGTATCTGTTTTCATGCTCTATATGTCACTCCCTGCATTCATTATCGGAGTGTTTTTCCTATTATTCGACCATACGATTGGAACTGTATTCTTCACAAGTGGAGGGGACCCTCTGTTATTCCAGCACTTGTTCTGGTTCTTCGGACATCCCGAAGTTTACGTAGTCATAGTACCTGCATTCGGAATTGTTTCCGAAGTTTTGGCAACTTCAGCAAGAAGGTCTATTTTCGGTTACAAATCGATGGTTATAGCAATGGCTGGAATCGGAGTCGTTGGTTTCATCGTTTGGGGCCACCACATGCTGACTTCTGGTATGGACCCGATGTGGAGAGGTATTTTCATGATCACAACAATGGCTGTTGCGATACCTACTGGTGCTAAGATATTCAATTGGTTAGCAACACTATGGGGGGGTTCGTTGGTGATGAGGGTTCACACTTTGTGGGCTCTTGGATTCCTAATTACATTTACACTCGGCGGTATTTCGGGTATGTTCTTACCTATTTCAGGTCTTGATACCCACTTCCACGATTCATACTACGTAGTTGCTCACTTCCATTATGTGTTTATTGGCGGTACAGTCTTTGCACTATTCTCCGGTTTGTATTATTGGTTCCCAAAGGTTACTGGTAGGAAATTAAATGAATCACTTGGAATGTGGCATTTCCTTATTGGGTTCTCCTCATATAACGCTGCTTTCTGGCCAATGCATGCACTTGGAATAATGGGTATGCCTCGTAGAACTCACTCCTATACCCTAGAGAGTGGATTTGCCGAATATAACATGGTAGTTTCTAT
>DUCL01000118.1 GCA_012959845.1 Candidatus Poseidoniales archaeon | reverse complement strand
AAAAGTCATCGGGATTGCAACAATATTGACAGTGAGAAGTAACATAATATTCATGCTAGGGTCTAGGCGCAATACTGATTCACCAAAGGCAGCAGCCATACTTGCAATTGTATTCACTCCATCATAGAATAGAAGGTAAGCGAATAAGAATAATGCTAACACTTTGAATTTGCGAATTTCTTTCAGAGTCGTGAAAACTTGTGCATAAGCACTCTTTGCAGTTTTAGTAAAGCCTTCCCATTCATGGTTTGAAGCGATCTCTGGCTCAGGAGTCCATCTGAACATCACCATTCCAAAGCCTAACCACCATAGTGAAGAGGTTACAAAGATTACCGCAAGTGTGAAGTTGGTATCCCAGAATTTACCTAACAGTACGATAAGATGGAAAATGAGTAACATTGAGCCACCCATGAATCCGTACATATATCCCCATGTTGAGACATGATCTTGGCATTTTCTATCTGCCATAAAAGGCATGAATGAATAGTAGATGACATTACCACCGGTGAAACCGATAGTACCAATAGTGAAAACCATCGCTAAGAAAATGTAGCCTTGTGAACCAAAATATGGTGCAGCACCCATCAAGGCAGTAAAGACAATTCCTACAATAGTATACCATTTCAGCAGCTTTTTCTTGATGGGAAATCTATCAGCAATAACTCCCAAAGCAGGTGCTGTTATGACAACAAATATCATTGAAAAGGTCAGGACAAAAGCATAGAAAGCATCACCAGATTGTGTTCCTGTCGCTTTGTTATACAAACTTGCCATCAATGCTGGTGCGATAACTGTCATTACAGTCAAAGCATATGCCTGATTAGCCCAATCAAAAAAGTACCAGCCCTTCAGTGCTTTTTTATCATCAACACTCATCGCATCAATCAATTCTTTTGCACTCATTCCATCAGAACTATTTGCATTTGATTCGCCCGTTGCCATATCCGCCATGATGACTAATTATTGAGAACGCTTATCAATTAACTGCCGGCCAGCGATTAAAATTAACAAAATATTGTGCAAAAACCTTAATGCAAGCCTCAACAATAAAATGATAAACCAACCTCGGCAATAATGGGCTAGGCAAACTAATCCAATGGTGTGGCTAATATGAATCAATTACCTCACTTTGATGGAATAAAATTCGCAGGTAAATTGCGACCATCACAAGTTGCTGCTTCTGCTGTCATTGTTCCACAATTGAAAGAAGGTAGTAAACGACTGCATATCGTCGCACCTCCAGGTTCAGGAAAAACAGTATTGGGTTTGTATGTGTGGGCAGATTTGGTCAAAAAACCGGCACTAGTTCTCTCACCAAATTCTGCAATTCAAGCGCAGTGGGCTGCAAGAACATCTCTATTTGACTTGAATGGTAAAGATGAATACATCAGTACAGACCCAAAGAAACCCGGTTTACTTACTTCGCTAACCTACCAATCGATAACCATGCCTGGAAAAGGTGGTCAAGAATTGGAGGAAGAGGCTCTTGAAATATGGGCTCAAAAATTAATTTCGGAAGGTGAAGCAAGCGACTTTGAAAGCGCTGAGGCTTGGCAGAAAGATTTAGCATTACGCAATTATGAGTTTTACACCAAAAGATTGTCAACCTATCGTAAGACTGCAAGAGATATTATCGCCGATAAAGGAGATGCTATTTCCACTTTACATAGGAGTTCAAGAGAAAATATTCAACGATTGAAGGATGCCGGTGTTGGATTGATTATTTTGGATGAATGTCATCATTTAATGCATCACTGGGGCCGTATTCTCAGTGAAATAAAGGAACTATTTGATGACCCTATAATCCTTGGATTGACTGCAACTCCACCTGAGTCAGAGGCATTAGAAGGACCTGATGGACAGCGATACAAGGAATTCTTTGGACCTGTTGATTATGAAGTTCCTGTGCCGGCTTTGGTTAGAGATTCCAACCTTGCTCCATACCAAGACTTGTGTTATTTTGTTCGTCCAGCAATGAAGGAGTTAACTTATATTTCTGGAGTTGATGATGATTTCAATCAACTTCTTGAAGAGTTGAGATTTGACAATGGTGGTCTGGATAGGGTCAAGCCACTTGACCGCTGGGTTTGGCAAGCACTTGATGAGAGAGTTTCACCCGGAGGCAAAAGTCAAGAGTGGAGTAAATTTCACACTCAATCTGGAAAGTTCGCTGATGAGGCAAGGCGCTATTTACAACTTAATCAAATCGAATTGCCAGCAGGCGTTCCTGAATTAGTCATTGATGAAAGAGATGAATCATGGTCGAGAATAAGCATGCTAAGGACTGTATTAGACCGATATGTTCGTCATGGATTAAGACGTTCAAAAAATCCACAGGACCATGAATTATCTAAATCAATTGTTTCACGCTTGAGACTATTAGGTGTGCAAATCACTGAAACAGGTTCTCGCCCTTGTGCATCTCCTGTAGGAAGAGTAATGGCCTATTCATCATCAAAAATAGAGGCTTTGAACGATATAATTGGTTGTGAAATTGAAGCGTTGGGTGACGATATTAGGGCGGTGATAATCACCGATTATGAGAAAACTTCTGCTACTACTCTTGTTGAGGGAATATTGGATGATGAGGCTGGAGGAGCAATTGCAGCATTCCGTAGTTTGGTAAATAATCCAGTAACTGATTCATTAGACCCAATACTTATGACAGGAAGTACCGTTTTGGTAGATGATGACCTGTTTGACAAGTTTATCTCAAGTGCCCGTGCGTGGGTAAGTGAAAGAGATTTGGGGATTAAATTTGAAGACCACTATCATGGACAATATCATGAGATACATGGTAAAGGGAAAAATTGGATTCCAAGATATTACTCATTGATGATCACTGAATTTTTCCAACAAGGTATCACAAAATGTTTAGTAGGAACTAGAGGATTATTGGGTGAAGGTTGGGATGCTTCAAGAATTAATGTTCTGGTTGATTTAACCACAGTGACAACGAGCATGAGTATTAACCAGTTACGAGGTCGTTCAATTAGATTAGATTCTCTTTGGCCGGATAAGGTTGCCAATAATTGGGATGTTGTTTGCTTAGCAGAAGAATTCACCAAAGGTTTTGATGATTATGAGAGATTCAAAGACAAACATAAGCAACTGTATGGTGTATGTGATGACGGAACCATTGAGAAAGGAGTGGGTCATGTTCATGCTGCATTCAACGATGTGCGTCCTGAAGGAATCAATGAAGGGATGGAGTTATTCAATGAAGAAATGCTAAGTCGAGCAATTAACCGTCAGAAATGTCGCCAGTTATGGGGAATTGGCCTACCATTTAATGTTAAATCCAGTTCTGCTGTAGAAATAAAATGTAGGGCTGAAGGTGAGGGATTAGGTGGCGGTTTCAAATTTGGACTAAATAAGAAACAATGGACTGATGAATCCTTAATGTTAGAAATGTCAAAGGCAATAGTCGATGCCCTACGCGACCTTAGAGAAATAAACCGTATTTCTAAGCCATCAGGTGGTAGCCGCGGTGGTGGCTGGTTGCGCTATCATTTAGAACACGCAAATGAGGAAGAAACTGAAAAGTTCACCAAGGCTCTTGAAGAATTATTAGGCCCGTTAGATAGACCTCGTTATGTCATTAGCAGACCTGCTATGCATATGAGAGATACTTGGCTATCAAAATTAATGCCTGAAGTAATTGCAAAGTTTTTACGAAAGAGTGAGAGAAGAATTCAGATGTATCATACAGTTCCTACAATCTTTGCTAATAGTAAAGAAAGAGCAGAGGTATTTCTAAATCAATGGAATTACTATATTGGGATGAGTGAAATCACTTATGCTAGAAGTGATAGCGGCAAGATATTCTTACAACAAATAAGAAAAAGTCGTCTCGGACCAGATGTGGTAATGCACAGAAAACA
>DUCL01000117.1:3031-3915 GCA_012959845.1 Candidatus Poseidoniales archaeon | reverse complement strand
GTGATTCTGAGGAATAATCAGTTTCTTTTCCACAATTCTCAAAGAGATTCAATGACCATAGCGATTCCTTGACCGCCCCCAATACAGGCTGTTGCGACACCATACTTGCCACCACAACGCTTCAATTCGTATGCCAGAGTTAGAACAAGACGTGTGCCTGTTGCCGCAAGAGGATGACCTAAGCCAACTGCTCCACCGTTAACATTGACCTTCTCAATATCTAATCCTAAGTCCTTTACACATGCAACTGCCTGTCCAGCGAATGCTTCGTTGATTTCCCAACGGTCGATATCTTCGATTGTAAGTCCTGCTTTCTCTAGGGCTAAACGGCTACTAGGAACAGGTCCATATGCCATAATTGCTGGCTCAAGTCCGACGATTCCCCAAGAGACGATTCTAGCAAGTGGTGAATCACCATCTGCTTCAGCCTTAGATGCTGATTTGATTACTACCGCTGCTGCACCATCAACTACACCGCTCGCATTTCCAGCAGTTACCAAACTCTCTGGGCCAAATGCTGTTCTAAGGCCTGCTAAGGATTCAGCAGTACTGCCTCGTACAACGTGGTCTTCATCTTTGAATGTGACATCATTTACAGGCACAATCTCCTGTTCCCAGACTCCGTTATCAATCGATGCTGCTGTTCTAGCATGAGACATCGCAGCAAATTCATCGGTTTCTTCACGAGTTACTCCTTTGCGCTTACAGATCTCATCACTGGTTTGCGCCATGAACGAGCCACACATTCCGTCAAGAAGGTTGGTAAATAGGTAATCTTCCATGTCTTTTTCTAATTCAACACCTGCTTTTGGAGGCCTTGCCAGCTTGTAGGTATCACGCATTCCACGAAGCACATGAGGTGCTTGGGATAGGTTCTCCATTCC
>DUCL01000117.1:0-2864 GCA_012959845.1 Candidatus Poseidoniales archaeon | reverse complement strand
TCGCACCAAAGATTGCTTGGTCACAGGTTTGCAGTGCATATCCCATTACAACATGGTCAACAGATTCGGCAGAAGTTCCGGTTTTTTCTAGCGCTCCCTTGATTGCGATTTCACCAAGTTTTAGTGCGCTTACATCCTTGAGAAGACCACCAGGTTGCCCGTCTCCACGCTTGCCGCCTTGCCATTCACAAAAGGGAGTACGAGCCCCACCGATTATCACAACATCTTCACTCATAAACTGGCCCAGATGCAGTCAGGTCAAAAACTCAACCTATGGATACAATACTCACTAATTGGCTTCAGTGACACAAATCACTCATTATCGCTTTCTCTTCCAGGGAATTTATCTGGCTTTGATTGCCAAATCATCCAAGTTCCAGTAGCGCTTGCAATTAGTCTTCCAGACTCTGCTCTGATTTCACCAGAAAGATGGGCAACATTCCTACCTCTACGAGTAACACTTCCAACAGCCTCCAATCTTTCACCCATTCTTCCAGCATCAATAAATGAAACATTTAGTTGAGTTGTTGCACACCATTCTTCCTTTAGTAAACCCGAAACCAATGCACCGCCGCAAGCCATATCCAGCATGATAGTGAATAATCCACCATGTGCAACTCCACCTTTATTACAATGGAATTCTTCAACATCAACAAAAACACTACAATGACCAGGAGACCATTGTCCTCTTTGGATTGACAACGATTTTGCTATACCTGACAAATTAGGAGGTTGTGAGAGAATATCTTCTGCCATATTTCCACCTCAACAAGTGATTCAATTTCAAATCACTGCTCAATAACGCCTACGACTTTAACCAGTATTCTCTTATCGCGCATTCCATCAAATTCAGCATAATGGATTTGTTCCCATGTACCCAAGTGCAATTGTCCATCTCTAACCGGCATTGTAACTTGTTGACCAAGCAGTTGCCGTTTTAAGTGTGCATCACCATTATCTTCTCCAGTTCTATGATGATGATATTCTTCTCCATCTTTACCATCAGCTCCATAAAATGGTGCTAATTTTCCTAACCAATTCATAATATCATGATGCAATCCAGATTCAAGATCATTAACATAACAAGATGCTGTAATATGCATTGGATTTACCAATACAATTCCATCGCTAATTCCAGACTGCTTTACGATATTTTGCACATCTCGAGTAATACACATTATCTGATATCTTTTGTCTGTATTGACCCATAATTCTTCAACATATGTTGCTGCAGTTCCCGTAACTAAAGTTCCCATATAAATGAAGAATCAGCGACGACTGATGATATTTTCCGTAGTCAATCTAAAATGATGAAAACAAACTAGAATCGTCTAATCCGCCATTGGCTGACATAAGTGGAATCGCAACAATCAATCCGCATATTCCATAACAGACTGCTGAAACTGCTATCACAATTCCACCAAGTACTGCCATAAATCCTTGAGTAGCATCGTAATCTTCCTGCGTCATGTTGCCATTATCAAGTTCCTCCAGCATGATGTCATCCAAAACTAAAGTCGATGCTGATGCAGTGATAAAACCAACTAAGACAGTTATTAGGACTAATTGAACTCCTCTTCTTTGGTATTCGGTCATCCAATAACCACCCAAAACAGAAGCGGCGCTTCCCGCCAAACCAAGAATTGCAAGTACAAGAGGAATCACTACAGAGGAATATGACAGGGAATCAACAATTGACATTAGCCCGGACATTACTCCTAAACAACCTGAAATTATTACTAATACTCCAATGACTTTTGCTGCACTAGATGGTTGTTGCACCATTATTACTTGACCTGGCATACCCATCTGTTGACCGAGTACTGAGGGTTGTTCACTTACATTACCCATCATTACTGCTTCTGGTTGTTTGTGGTCCGGTTGCTGTCCTGCCCATGGGTCTGGCTGCATGTTACTATGTAGGATGATTCGGTCTTTTAATACTCGTATATTATCAAGATACAGGAATGAAATCTCCATTGGTGGTGTTGAAGAAGGAGTGCCTCTTGGATTGTATTGGGGGAGGAGTATTATGGTTGACATCTTAGTTGTCTACAAAAAGAACTTTGAAGCAGTTCATGATGAAAGCCTCAACCAAATTAGCACTGTCTTGGATGAAATCAGTAAGCAAAGAGGTTTGAGGGTTGATATTAGAGCAAGAGAGAGAGTTCGTCGTGCTGATTTTATCGGCCGTGACTTGGTAATCGTTTTAGGCGGTGATGGAACTCTAACCAGCATATCTCACAACATTGATGCAAATACTCCTGTAATGGGAGTCAATTCCCATCCAAGAGATGATGATGAGGATGGAAGTTTTGGATTCTATATGGATTCAAGCATTCATACATTTGCTGATGATATTCAAGCAGCATTAGATGGTAAGGCAATCGTCAATGATTTACCACGTTTACAAGCAATTGTCGATACTACATCTGGTAATCGTTTTACCACAGATCCTGCAATGAATGATTTACTAATTGCAAATACGCACCAATATGCTCCAAGTAGGTATTATCTACGAAGAGGAGATGACAAATTAGTTCAGCAAAGTAGTGGATTGATTTTTTCTACTTGGCTTGGAAAAGGTGCGTGGCTAAGTCATGCTGCAAACGAACAAGAATGCAACCGTATTTCCGACTCTATAGATTCTGATTCAGTTAATTCGCATTACTTTATGTTGGCAAGAGACATCCCTCATTCGCAGAGAAAAGCCAATCCTTGGGCATCGCTTGCTTGGACATCCGAGCCAACTACGTTAACATCTGATATGCATAGAGGAATGATTGTCCCTGATGGTTGGGATGAAACCCATTTCAATAGAGGTGCTACGATTACAGTCAATTTAGAAGCACCAAGAATTAGGC
>DUCL01000116.1:3045-3943 GCA_012959845.1 Candidatus Poseidoniales archaeon | reverse complement strand
CCTGATGGAATTTGAGTATGTCCGGCATCATGTATCTTTGACGTTAGTAATCCTGCCTCCTTTGCTTGCTTTTCTAAAGCGAGTAACTGGTCAGCATCATCGCCTTTTAGACAGACCTTCTTTTGTCCCGAAGATAACCACGCTTGAAGAGCGAGTGGGTTCTTTTCTCCAGCCTTTAATGTTGCTTGGACTGAAGCATGACCTGCTTGTGCTGCGATTTTTCCTTTGCCCATTTTCAATCCATTGTTGATAATAAGAATTAATTTGACTGGACCTGAAGGAGATTCTCCATAATGTGATGGAGCAGTCATCTTGTGAATAATTGAGCGTATACCCACTTCATCCCCTCAAGACAAGGCAGGGCTTAACCCTCAATAAGGCTTCAACTGTGAAGTTAGTGCATCGATTGACCTTCTTGGGGCTGGACCAATGCCAAGAACTGTTATCGTTCCAGGTTCCACTTCTGTATGACCTGCGTCTTTGACAATATGTGTTACCAAACCTGCTACTTGTGCTTGGCCGGCTAATCGTTGCAAACTTTGTAGGTCATCAACTCTAAGACATATTTTTCTGGCTCCACCATTAAGCCATCTTTCCATCAATCTTGAATTAGTTTTTCGCGATGCCATGGTGCATGAAACTGCTGCATGAGCGCATTGAACTGCCATTTTACCTGCTGATAATCCAAGATCCTTTCGAACTATCAAAGCCATTGAAGGGGAATCATCACTATTTGACATAACCCTTCCAACCTTTGCTAATTCACGCGTGTTGAATGCTTGATTCCACTGCTGTTAATTCAACTTCTTCAACGACTATTTCCTCGGCCACTACATCAGCAAACCAAGAGCCGAACCAAACTGCGAAGGTTAGATTACCCAATGCGTGTAGCATATCA
>DUCL01000116.1:0-2911 GCA_012959845.1 Candidatus Poseidoniales archaeon | reverse complement strand
GGCGGCTGCGTTGTAATTCCCCATTTACAACCAATGCAAACTTTGAACCGATTACTGCAACACTTGCCCAACCAATCGCTTGGAAAATAGTCCACCATCCATTGCCAATAATGGCATTGGAAATCATTGCCACCAATATTGCGAAAGCAGCACCACGACGCGCTCCTAATTGAGCCCCTACGATTAGAGCAGCAACGGTTACAGGTTGGATATTTGGCAAAGGTTGCATCAATACTCTAGTTGCTGAAACAGCGAGTACCAATGTTAGCAATAATAGCGAATCTCCAAGACTCTTCTTAGATGGAGTAGCCAATAGCCAAAATGCTGCGACTAGTAAAATCATATCCAAAATAAGACTGGTTGTTGGTGAAAGAACTGGTCCGTGTGTGCCAAGTGCTTGGAACATAAAACAAGCCAAGGGTGCTGCCTCCTTGAGCCTTGCGCGCAATTTAACAATTAATTCGCACTATCATGCAGGTATCCAATGAACGATTGTATTTTCTTCAATCACCACATTTTCTGCCGATAGTGCACCTCTGGAACCATCGACGAAAAACTCCCATCCTTGACCTTGATGGCCATTAAACGAAGTGACATAAGTGCCGATTTCAGATTGCTGTGAACTGATTGTAATATTGAGGTCAGAGGCCGCTTGATTTGTTAATTGCAAAACATTTTCAAACCCTGAATAGCCCCCCATCATTTGCTTTTGGCCATCTATTTCAATAATTAATATTTGAGTGCCTTGCCATTGTTCGGGCCAGCTTTGATTCCATTCTCCTTCAACTCCGTCAGTTGAACCTTGAACTCCAATATCCGCAGAGATATCATCCACTTTACTCGACCACTGTGTTGACAAAGTCGGGATTGCAATCACCGCCACTATCAAAATAAATAATAATGAAAATTTCTTACCTTGTTCGGGCTTTCCCGCCAAGAATAATATCGCGCAGAAACTGCTGAAAATTACAAACAAGATGATTTGATTATTATTTTGATTATCTTCGCTAACCGGTGTATTTTCATCTAAATCTTCTACGACTTCTGCGTCATTCAATCCGCGCCAATAAACTACCATTCTACTTGCATCATTTGCCAATACCAACCAATCTGAATCCCCATCCGAATATACAGCAGGTGCTGCGGTTGTGTATGTTGCAAAGCCAGGTTGAAATCCCCTAACGTGCTCAAGTAATCCATTTTCCACTAATGTAAATCCTTTCCAGCCACCCTGTGCAGTGTTGAGTGGTACCATGAATTGGCCATCTAATCCCATTGCCATCTCACCATTGGTAGTGAATGTAAGTGCTGATAATGCACTACAATTTTGTGAACAATCAAATGAACGTAATTCAGATGCATCTCCTGTTACCAAATATTGACCTATCAGTATCGGCATCGCTGGAGAAGAACCTGAAGTATGGCTATTGATAATTGAATAATTTTCGTCCAATAGAGCGATTGTGCTCTCTCCTTGCCCTTGTGCGTGAATCACTATTCCAGCATCGCTAATGAGTGGAGGATGTCTAATCTTACCTATTGCCAAAGGATAGGATGTTAGATTTCCCTCCCGAGACAAATGCCACAATGTTCCATTTTCATCACCTACAAGATAACCCGATTGTGCTACAGTAATACCATTCCTCCAACCTAAATCAGTGGTTACATTTTGAATTAAAGACCCATCAGCAAGACATAAACTAACGATGCCAGTCCTAGTTGAGGCTACTAATTTGTCTTCATCTTGGGCTGAAGAACCTGTTATTCCCCAGACATTTACTTCGCTTTGATATTGCCAATTTCTAAGTCCGGTCAATGGCTCCACTGATTCGATTAACCCATCAGACCATGCGATGATTAATTGCTTTGACCAATGTCCACATTGACCTTGCCCTGCCTCGATTATTTTCAATGGTGACATATCGTGTTGGGTAGCATTTTGGTTGGTATTATTCCATAATTCCTTACCGGTTAATTCGTATGCGAATACTTGCGGCCTGTCTTGGCCAACCCACATTCCACTAGTCCTAACGAATAATGTTGCATTATCTATTATCGGTGCAGTAGTAATATATCCGCCGCCAAATTGTTGAGCCCATTGCGCTTCAAATCCATAAATTTGGTCATCCTCGTTCGGACTTGAAATTGCGCTCGCAGCACCTGTATTTAGAATGAGAAAAGTCACACATAATATGAGCAACTTTTGCAAGTGATTCATGACCATCACTCTATCGCTTTTTGAATCGCTTCTCGTAATAATGCGCTAACTTGCTTCCCATCTGCGCCAGCAGCAGCTTGCATTACCACTCCCATCAATGGACCCATTGCGCCCATCCCTCTCTCCTTGACAAAGTCAATTCGTTCAGCGATAATCGATTCGACTATCGATGCTAAATCAGCAACATCTGCCGGCTTATATCCATTGTTTTCTGCATATGCAGCAATCTCTTCAGGGGTTGGATTTGAACCTAAAAGTGCTGTAACGATTTCGTTCATAGATTCTCGAGATAAATGGCCAGATTCCTTTGCACGTAGTACATTGGCCAGCAATTGTGGATTGGCAGTATCATTTTCCAAAATCAATGTAGCCAACCCTTTGTGTGGTAAATCGCTGATGTGGTCTATGTAGGCATCATCTAATTGCCTTGCTAAAATTTGGCTGGCTTGGTCTTGTGAAATATCAAATTGCTGCATTCTCGTCTTCCGATCATCATCGCTCATCGGCAAATTATCAACAATCTCTTGCCATTCTTCGCCTGTTAAAGAGAATGAGGGGATATCGGTTTCGGGGTACATTCGTGCACCACCAGGAAGCGGCCTCATTGGAGAGGTCGTGCCGTCTTCTGGACCACCTTTCTTGATTACCACATTGCGCACTTCTTGTGGAATACGATGCCATGCTAATCGGGCT
>DUCL01000115.1 GCA_012959845.1 Candidatus Poseidoniales archaeon | reverse complement strand
ATCATCTCAGCAGCAGCCGCTTGCGCTCCAACGCGCACGTATTCAGCAGTTAGCCTTGCTTCAGTGGGGAATATTGACTCACTTAACCAACGGTGAAGAGGATAACCATCACTGAAATCTCTAGCATTCAGTTGCATTGCAAGATGAGTATGCCAATTTTGCAAACTGCGAGTAATCAAGCGTTTTGAACCATCAATTTGTTGTGCAACATCTTCATCTCCATTTGACTTTGACCAACTTCCGTCACTATGTAGTAACACATCACCAACAAATTGTTGGCCCCTCTCATCGTAGAGAACAGTGTTGAGATAGCGTATGCTATCATCGTGCGACATGGTTGGTGCTCGCGCCTGTCATTGAAGAATCCTAGCCTTAAATCAGGCAACAACAAAAGAACTTGTCTCATTGCTGGTCTACTGGGTTTGTAATTTCCACAGCAAATTGTTTTGCACTCGCTTCAAGACTTGCAATTCCTGGTAAAGTTCGCCCTGCAATATAGTTCAGTGAAGAGCCACCACCGGTAGAAACATGACCCATTTTACTGGCTAATCCGTACTTCATTACCAGTGTGGCAGTATGGCCGCCACCAATCACAGTATAGGCATCTGATTCAGCACAGGCATTGAGAATCTCAATTGTACCCAAGGAGAAATCCGATACTTCAAACACTCCAGCAGGCCCGTTTAGTATTACTGTTCCAGCATTTTTTATCGCAGCAGAAATTGCAATCGTTGATTGGATTCCCAAATCAATTAATGGAGCCTCAACAGGTAAGTCTTCAAGGAATAAATCAACACGGTTATCTTCAATATTGGCAGCCAAATCAATCGGCAGGTGGATCTTATCTGGGAAATCAGCGAGCAGAGATTTTGCTGTCTCCACCGTGGAGTGATAGTTGTCACCTAATTCATTGACAAGGAAGTTATGATTCAAGTCGCCAATATCAATTCCAGACAATTCGACCATCATATTGGCAACACCACCGGTGACCCATACATCATCAGCAATACCATGTCGTAGCATATTGTCAGCCACAGCGACTGAATCGTCGACCTTTATGCCGCCGAGAATAGCCAAACATGGTCGCTGTGGATTATCTAATGCAGAATCTATCATGCGTATTTCGTAGCCCATTAATTCACCAGCAACACAAGGTATTTCGTGAGTAAATCCAGTAATGGAAGCAGTGGAACGATGAGCGCATGCAAATGCATCGTTGACAAAAATATCAGCAATACCTGATAATGCTTGGACCATCTTTGTTTTTGATAGTGTAGCAAAATCGCCACTAACTGTAATTTCCTGTTCATCCATTCTTACATTGTTGAGCATCAATATTTGCCCATCTTGTAATTGTTCTATTGCATCCATAGCCTTTGAACCATAGATATCATCTACCCATTTTATTTGGCGACCTAGCAATCTACCAAGTTCACGAGAGTGACCCAATGTACTTGTAAAATCAAATTTTCCCGGTCTTGATTGGTGTGCGAGAATAATGACTTTTGCCTTTGAAAGACGGTTTAATGTCGGAATAATTGCTTTAATTCTTGTATCGTCAAGAAAAGTGTTTGTGGCAGGCGCCATCGGGCTGTTAATATCGACGCGAACGATGACCGTCTTGCCCTCAACGTTGACATTGTCCAAGGTTAGAACCCTTGCCATCAGTCTACTCCAACAGCCGTCGGTTTTTGTAATCCTCGCTTGAATACCCAATCAATATCACACAACTTGTGTTTGGCGGCCATGCCGATTAGGTCGCAAAGCGCGCGTCTTCTGCATTGCAATTACGCGAAAGGTGAAATAGCCTTCAAAAGCGCTAACATTTGATGGGGCGCGAAACATCAGAGCAAGATGGTGTGCTGGATGGTGCACGTCGTCGCGCTGGAACAGTCACATCATCCTTCGGAGTATCAAAACGGGAAGGGCATGATGCTTCAATTTACTACGGTAGCAGATTGAATGAAGGCCAAGTTTCCTCAAGAGAGGTAGGGTCGGAGAACCAACTACCTCCTAGCAACGCTAACAAAGTTATTTGCGCAGATTCACGCGCTCTTGATATGCCAGATAACTGCGTTCATTTGGTTGTAACTTCACCCCCATATAACGCCAGCAAAACCTATGATGAAGACTTGAGTTTAGCAGAATATTTACAGATGCTATTCGATGTTTTCCAAGAATGTTATCGAGTCTTAGCACCAGGGGGGAGAATGGTCGTCAATGTCGCAAATCTTGGCAGGAAGCCATACATTCCGTTATCTAGCCACATCAACTTAATGATGAACCAAATAGGATTTTTAATGCGGGGAGAAGTGATTTGGGATAAGTCTGCAAGTGCAGGTTCCTCTTGTGCATGGGGTTCTTTCCAAAGTGCAAGCAATCCTTGTTTGCGAGATATCCACGAATATTTGCTAATCTTTAGTAAAGGGGATTACAAATTACCTCGCGATAAAAAGCAAAGAGCAGAGGGGCGAGTTGATACAATTTCCCGTGATGATTTCATCCATAATACAAAATCAATCTGGAATTTTGCTACCGAGAGAGCGAGTCGTGTTAATCATCCAGCACCATTCCCCGTTGAATTGCCAAAACGTTGTATTGAAATGTACAGTTTTGTAGGAGATGTAGTCTTAGACCCATTCAATGGTTCAGGTTCAACTTGTGTCGCAGCAAAGATGACCGGTAGAACTTACATCGGTGTTGATTTATCCGAAGAATATTGTGCGATTGCACAAGAGAGAATCAATCTTGCAGATGAGTTTACTATCGCTGAAATAGAATCTTGAGTGATTTTCTTTATCTCTTTTACAAGCGGAGTCATTTAGAACGGGTGGCGTGTCCAATGACATGATGACAACTTGGTCCCAAGCCGATATCGTTGGCCCTGAGGGCGAGGATTGGCGCGTACCTGTCTCTGAGTTAGAGGCGCGTCTATCTCTTCTGTCATCGCTCTTGGCCAAGGCTGGTATTGGCGGAGCAATAATACAACATCCGGTTGATTTGTATTATTATGCAGGTGGAAGACAAAATGGTTCTCTATTCGTTCCAGCACAAGGAACTGCTGCAACTTGCGAATTAAACGGTGACGGACCAACATTCTTTGTTCGCCGTTCATTGAGTAGAGCTATTTTTGAAGCAGGTGGCGACGATGCCCCACTTAATTTGTGTGAATTTCCAGCGATGAACGGATTCGCCCAGCATCTAAAGGACATGGGGGCGCAAGGCTCAATCGGTTTACAACAAGGAGAAATTCCAGCATCTATTTACAAATTTTTCACTGAGAAATTATCACCTTTTGGTGAATGCCCTGACATTACTGCATTAGTTCACGGACAAAGAGAAGTCAAGTCAGCATGGGAAATAGAAATGCTAGAAGCAGGTGCGGAAATCCAAATAAAAATGTTCGATGCTGTTACAGAAGTAGGTGGCGAAGGTGTTACTGAGTTGGAATTAGTTGCTGCAGCAGAGGCTGTTAGCCGCTCTGAAGGATTCGGCGGTTCAGTACAGATGCGCCGTTTCCCAATGCAATGTGATAGAGGAGTAATTATTGCTGGGCGGGCTGGAGGAATCCCCTCTTTCTTTGATTCCGCATTGGGGGGAATTGGTGCACATCCTCTATCCAGTATGGGTAGCGGATTCAATAAAATCAAGGCCAATGAAACAGTTCTTGTGGATTTATTACACATTCATCGCGGCTATGTTGTCGATGCAACCAGAATGTTTGTAGCAGGGCGATTAGATGAAAAGTGGCATTCGCGACTTGAAGATATGTTGGCGGTCAAAGACGCCGTAGTCGATGTATTAGATTGTGGCGACACCTGCCAACAGGCATGGAGACAAGGTCTTGCATTAGCAGATGAGTTTGGACATAAGGAACATCTGATGGGAATGAATCCTGATCAGAGTAAATTCCTTGGCCACTCTGTCGGATTGCAATTGGATGAAACTCCAGTAGTTGCAGAAGTATTTGA
>DUCL01000114.1 GCA_012959845.1 Candidatus Poseidoniales archaeon | reverse complement strand
TCATTGGATTCGCTGCGCTGCGCTGCGCGCTTGCGAATACGCTCAATATTCCATTTTTCATAAGCATCGCCAATACCTTGCGGCATAATCAATAATACTCCTATTAGGAAAACGTATGGCATCGTTTCTGCGAAAGCAGAGAAGGTTGGTCTTTCCAATGCACTGCCAACTCCCATCATCACCGGCTCGGATGATGCGCGAACGAAACCTATCAGTAACGAGCCAACGATTGCGCCTTCAATGGAGCCGATAGTCCCCAATACAATCACAACGAAAGCGGGTAATAGCAAACCAAATCCTACTTCTGGATTAATCCGTAATACCATCACCAGTAAAGCACCACCTAGGCCCGAAAGACCTGCGGAAAGGAATGAAGAAATTGTATGCATTCTTTCGATATTGATTCCGGATGATGCTGCCAAAGAGGGGTTGTCGGAAACAGCCCTCATCTTTCTTCCAAGTGATGTTTTCTTGAATATTATCATCAATAATATTACGCTGGAAAATACGCCAATTACCAAGGCAGTTTTTGCAAATGTAAATCCGTAATCATTGACATCTGTCACCCATTCAAACAACGGCGTAGTTTCATCAAATCCTGCTCGGTTTAGATTTAGTTTCAACTGCCGTGTTGCAATATCAAATTTGGACGTAGATAGTCTCCAGTCCTTATCGGGTACGAAGAGGAATGAGCGGGCAGTATATCGCAAATATACCAATGCCCGAAGTATCATGGCAACTCCTAAAGAAGCGATCATCATCGTTTGGGATGAAGCATTACGCTTTCTAAATCCTCGATAAACGCATTTGTCAATAATTACTCCGATAATTCCAGTGATAACAAAGCCAGCAAAACAAGCCCACAATAATAACTCCCAAGATAGTAAGTCATCTTTTGGCGCAGCTACCGCTTCAGAAAAGCGTTCAGACCACATTAGGGTGAGCGATATGTATGAGCCAAGAAGTAAAAATTCACCTTGAGCGAAATTTCCATATCCTTGAACTTTGTATGTTAATGTCAAACCGATTGCGATTGACAAATATGCGGCTGCCCAATAAAGGCCGGAGAACCCTATTGCTGCAAGATTCCAGGTTACTACGGCGGTCTGTTCTCTCCCACTAATGACAAATTCCAAGGATAGTAATACTAAGATGAATGTTACAACTGTGGAAACAACGAAAACTACCCTGCTGGAAAGATTGAGAGTTTCACTACTGATATATTTCAATAATATTACCAAACCAATATACCATTGTAGGAAGGGCAATATCCATTCAAGATCGCCATAAAACAATCCTGAAGATGGGAATAAGCCCCAACCATACCTTAACCCAATCCCTGCATCGATGAGCAAGAATACAGATAAGAACAACAGGAATGAACGGTGTTCGCTCAATTGCTTCACTTTTGCAAGCAGCATAATGTGTCCTCAATATCAAGTGTAGGGTGGGGCGGCTATTTACTCGTCGGTCAACGTATTAGCATAGTTGAGTGGACAGCCTTACGGCCGTCCACTCATCCAGCGATTTCGTGATAGTTGTTCTAATCACGCTGCGTTATCTGCAAGTCCATCTTCTTGAGTCCAGGTCGCACTGCATGAAAATACAGTTACTCCAGCCTCATCATCGAATGAACATACTTCGTATCCTGAGCCAAGGACATCGCCGTTAGCATCGAACACGTGCATACCAGAAGCGCCTTCAAATGGTTCATAGGCAGTCATCATATTGATTCCATCCACTATAGTGAAGTTTGCATTACCCTCTGCTTGCATCATCATTGTAGTGGCTGCTGCCATTGCAATAATCATTGTCGCATCTGCGGCCTCGTGGGTGTAAATTGCACCTTCCGGTCCACCATTCATTGCCCATAGTGCATCAAAGAGTGCTGCCATTGGAGCTTCTCCTGCGTTAGGCTTTGTAGCGACTAATCCGTTCAAAGTAGAGTTATCAGAGAATTCTGCAATGAATGCTGCGTCTGCAATTCCATCAGCACCAAACATACTACCTGTGTATCCTTGTGTTGCAAGTTCTTCAACGATTGCTGCTCCATCGGTTGCGTATGACATCAAAACAACTGAATCACAATCTGCGACTGCTGTTGCAAGTGTTGATGCATCGAAATCTGTAGGGTCATATCCTACCATAGCACATAGTTCTCCACCCATTGATGAATTGAAATTGTCTGCAAGGCCTGCACCATAGTCGTTGGTCATGTATAGAACAGCGGTTGTTGCGTTATTTGCACCGCTTGCTGTTACAACATCTGCAAGAGCGTTTGACTGTTGCATATCAGAAGGGACTACGCGGAATAGCAATCCATTATCATCAGCATCGGTTAATGCTGGAGATGTAGAAGCGTAGGAGATCATTGGGATTCCTGCTTCCTTAGCAACTGCTATTGCACCAAGTGATGCGCCTGAACATGCTGCACCTACGATTCCAACTACTCCAGAATCGATTAGAGTCTGTGCTGCTGTTGCTGCGACTGTACCGTCGCATCCAGAATCTGCAACTACAAGTTCAAAGTTTACTTCGCCAACCCATGCTAGATTTAGCGCATTAATCATCATAGTTGTTGCTGCTTCAAAACCTGCAGAGTATACTGCAATTGGTCCTGTTGCAGGAGTTAATAGGCCAATCTTGATAGTTGGTCCATCGAAAGGTACTGTTGTGTCAACTGCAAGTCCATCCGCTGCTGTCCATGTGACTAAGCAATCAAAGGATACTGTTTCTTCGGTTGTAAAGAGGCACACATTGTAGCCAGTTCCCAATACATCTCCATTAGCATCAAAGGTATGAGAACCAGATGCTCCGTCGAAATTTACTCCGACTGCTGCAATACTTGCTGCCATATCTGTGCTATCTGCAAGTGCTGCCATTCCAATAATGGTTACTGCATCATATGTTTCGTGAGTGTAAATACCGGCTGCATCGCCACCAGCAGCCTCGTAATTTGTTGTGAAGGCCGTCTTTACTGCTGAATCAACACCTGGGCGAGGTTGTGTTGCCACTACTCCGTCAAGAGCGTCGGTGTCAGAAAATTCATTGCCGAAGTTAGCATCTGCAATTCCATCGCCTCCAAAGATATCTCCCTCAAACTCTTGTGTTGCAAGTTCTTCAATGATTGCTGCACCGTCTGTTGCGTATGACATCAAAATAACTGCGTCACAATCTGCGACTGCTGTTGCAAGAGTTGATGCATCGAAATCTGTAGGGTCGTATCCTGTCTTAGCACATAGGTCTCCGCCCATTGCTACTTCGAAATTGTCTGCAAGGCCTGAACCATAGTCGTTGGTCATGTATAGAACCCCGACGCCATCGTTCATTGTGGCGCCCATTACCATGAGGACTTGAGCGAGTGCTACTGATTGTTGTGCGTCAGAAGGAACTACACGGAATAACAGACCGCCGTCATCTGCAAGTGTTACTGCAGGTGAAGTAGAAGCGTAGGATACCATTGGCACTCCCGCTTCCTTTGCAACTGCTATTGCACCAAGTGTTGCGCCTGAACATGCTGCACCAGCGATTCCAATAACTCCGGAATCGATTAGTGTCTGTGCTGCAGTCGCTGCGACTGTGCCGTCGCATCCAGAATCTGCAACAACTAGTTCGAAAACGCTGTCTGGGTGTGCGGTGTTGAGGTCTGCAATCGCTACTGCGGCTGCATCTTCAAAACCTGCTGCATAAACAGCAATTGGCCCAGTCGATGGGCTCAACAAACCAATTTTTATGGTATTATTTTCAGTTTCAGTTTCATCGTCTCCACCCAAGCATCCAGCAAGCGCTGTTGTACCCATGAGCAGGCATATCATCAAAGTTAAGAATTTACTATTCATTCTGTAGGTCTCCTTGCTTGGGCCACCTAAACGAGTGTTATAATTACATCGCCAGCGGATTTTCTACGCTAATCCGGCAGAATCTGAATGATTTAGTTATGATTGTGAACTGTTGTTGTTCCGCAAACACGGCACCAAACCTTAGTTC
>DUCL01000113.1:1190-3991 GCA_012959845.1 Candidatus Poseidoniales archaeon | reverse complement strand
TCCCTACTACCAGTGTGGTGTCAATACCAACCCCTCTTCCTAGCAAGGTGCGAATTGTTGTGTCTCCATCTCCTAAATTGTATGCATCAATATCTGAAACCGATGCTTGTGCATTACTTGATGTTAGTTTGGAAGCGCTTGTTCTTATCACAACCAATGTAGCCAATATTGCCCCTATCGCAGTGAAATAGAACAGTGCTGCTCCGACTAAATAGAATCCTCCGGTTTGGGCAATTGCATCTTCAACGCCTGAATTTGTAACTGCTTGAGTTGTAAAGTCTCCAAGAAGATTTGTAATAGTGGAGGCAAAACCTCCGAATAAAACAAACCAAACTGTTAGGTTGGCTTTACTTGGTTCAGAAAGGTCTTTCTTACAAGCCAGTGGATATGAAGTGTAAGCACCAGATAGAATCATCAAACCGCCAACAGTCCATAAGAATCCCATGTCAACTGTTGTTGCCATCTCTCCAAGTTGTCCTGTTCCAACAAAGACATCCATGCCTGTAAAGAATGCTCCAATTGCATAGAATGGCATCAATACCATTGCAAGTGTTGCCGCTAGAGCCCCTGGGCTCTTGACGATGGCAGAAGTGTTGCCATAAGCAGTGAACAATAAGTTGACGCTACCTGCGATAATAGGTAATAGGCCGAGAGTCATTACTATCGCACCAAGATTGAGGAGTGTTGCAGAAGCATCTGCTGATGCAATAAAGAAAGGAGGAAGAGTCACGAATAGTAGCAATAGGTTTGCTTTGCGCATTGAACCTGACCAAATGGGTGTGCCTGATGTCATTGGAATGATGTGGTATGCTACTGCAAATATTAGGGCTAAAAATACCCAACCACTTCCCATTTGACCTGCAAGCCAAACTGTTTGAGTTGAGCCTACAAGTTCGCCAAAGAATCCTAAGAACATTGACAATATGAATGCCAATAGTGCGAATATTAGGAACCAAGCGCTTGTTGAAACATCTTCCTCGCCTCTATTTGCAACTGTAAGTAAGACGTTTACGAATAATCCAGCGACGATCATTGCAACGGCCAACTTGGAAACTGCATCGATTAATACAACGTTCATTGCACTGTTTACATCTTGGCCTAGCAGACCTAATAGCGTTGGTAATAATGCTGCGAAAATTGTTGTTAGCGTGAATAAGAATGCTGAAAGTGATGCACTCGCTTCACTTGCCATTTTTCCGCCACTACTGCGTGAGATTGAAACAAGTCCAGCACCAACGAGCGTTGAGAATACTGCAACGCCAAGGAACTTCGCAGTGGTTGCTGTTAATGCATCACCATTATCATATGACCATCCGATACTTGCTAGGGAATCTAATGCTGTCGGATCGTAATGATGCCAAAGCCCTAGGAATCCACAAATTGAAGAGAATACAAACCACAGCATTCCAAAATTAATCCATGTTCTAGCACCGCTTCCAGGTTTATCTTCGAATAAGTCAACCAATCCCGCAGGGGCTTTGTTTAGGATGAAAAGGGAAAATTGTCGCATTGCAACCGACATACTGCCAATTCCTTTCGCTGTGTAATTTGCTGTTAACCACATTGTGATTACAGTTATTGCAATTCCAATAAATACTGCTTCCATACATGACACCTCCTTAATCCAATAGGACCTCTCCTAATAGGCTGGAAACTATTACAGCGACTCCAGCAAGTAATCCAATCAAGTAATACCAAATTCCGGAACCACCCAAATTACCAATCAATGGAATTAGGTCGCTAAATAATGGAAGGGAGTCCCAGCCAAACACATTAGAAAATAGTGCCAATAGGCCAATTACGCCCACAGAAAACAAGGTCAATAGTACGCGGCTTGAGGATGGTTCTCCATTTCCGGTAGTCACATCTGGTAGTGTCGTGGTGTTTGTCATCGTCCTCGTCTCCATTTGACCCCATAGGGGTCATTCCGTTCCACTTGAAGTTCGGTAATAAGTATTGACTTGTCTCATCGTTGATTTACAGCACATTGAAAGGGCTGTTTTCACAATGAACGTAAATTATCAAGCACATTACCGCGCCGGCTTTTTGAAATCCCCAATGGAGTTGGCAAAGTCTCTTCTAATGCGATTTCAGTTGCCCAATTTAATTGGCATTGGCAATCGAGTCCATCAAATTCACGCAAATCTCCAGAAACTGCATATCGCTCGATTGCCGCAACGATGTGAGAATCACATTCACCGCAATTGTGAGCTCCGCGAACTCTTCCTCCAGCAGTAGGATGAACGATAAGGCGGGAAATTTGATCCGCGTCACCATTGTGACCACCATCTGGATGAATTATCGGGTGGGCTCGCTTAATCATCTCAACAAGCGACCATAACCAAGGTGGGCGATACTCATTATTTCTGTGCAATCTATCGATGATTGTACCTCTTTGGATATTCATTGGATTTACAGATATCTCGTCGCTCTTTTGCGCTACTGCTTCTATCCATTTGACACTGTGATTTAGTGCATCGGCCTCGGACATAAATGGTGGTTTAAACATAAGATATGTCTTTATTCTAATATTGAATTTTTGCATATTAGCAACTGCTCGTTCCCACGATTTTGTTGTAAAACCTTTGTTGACATGGAATCTTAACACTTCATCATCATATGCCTCTAAACCAATTGCTACGGCGAAGTTTTGGTTTATTTTCGTAGCCCAAGCCAATTTTTCTTCAGTCATTTGTTCACAGCGGCTCTCGACTATCAATTCCTTGCCCAAGCGCTGACAATCTGCTAATACAGTCTCTTGAAATTCCACAGGAATTTCCCTGTCCTCTAATAGGCTACCA
>DUCL01000113.1:0-1118 GCA_012959845.1 Candidatus Poseidoniales archaeon | reverse complement strand
TTGCCATTGTGAATGTAAATCTTCGTTGGTAACATCGTCGCGTGTATCATTGAAATATCCGCAAAAAGTACAACCTGAACTCCACCACCAATGGCACCCTTTTGTTCTAAGAATAACTGTTACAGCGCTGCACGGCGTACCATCTGCTGTTGTTTCTGGAGTGTAATAGACTGTGGCTGGCTCTCCTGCATCCCACGATTGCTGACGCTCTTTGGCCCAAGGAGTATTTGCGGGTGCTTTGATTAAATCATGAATGCGTACACCTTTGTTACCCTTGCCGAGCAAAGTAAGTGATACAGGCTTGCTCATGTCTCTTCCTCAGTTGTTGGGTCAACCCTTTAGCCTTCAATGCACCGATTTAGATGATGTGTCTCATTTACTCTACAGGTGTGTAAAGAATTGAAGAACCTGCCATGACGAATTGCCCCTTTGGATGTTCATCATGACCGTCCTCTGCCGAGATTACATTGACATTGAATTTGGATGCTTGGACTCTAACATCAACTCTTGAGCCCAATCGTATCATTCCGAATCTTTGACCACGACGAAGAGTCGCACCTTGGCCTACCCAAGGAACAATTGTTCTCGCTAATGCTCCTGAAATTTGCATAACTTCAACTATTGTTCCGTCTTCACTTTGGAATATTGAACGAACTCTTTCGTTGTATTGGCTTTCTTTTTTGAATGCGGCTGCAAAGGGACCTCGGCGCATTCCTTTGCCAGTTCTATGCTCCATCGCGGTAATGGTGCTGGCCATTGGAGCGCGATTTACATGCACATCTAATGGTGACATGAAAACAGCAACTCTCCAAACATCTGTTGCTGATTCTTGACCCTTTGGAACTGCTTCGAATTGCTGTTCTGTAGTAAATGACAATGGGTCATCTAGTGGTTCAGGATACCAGTCTCCAGTCAACTTGTCATTTGTGCATTTGCCAGATTCTAATTCTTTCTTACTCGGACGGCGACCGATTGCCCTCTCTCTTTTTGCGAACATTACATGACCGTCTGCTGGTGAAGTGATTATTCCTTGTTGAGAAGGGATTTTACGGTCTGGATCTCTCCAAAAATTGGCGAAAAATGCGGACAACATCAAACAAAATATTCCGAAAAGTGGA
>DUCL01000112.1:908-4001 GCA_012959845.1 Candidatus Poseidoniales archaeon | reverse complement strand
AGGACGCTCATTTTCAAATTGGATCGCCTCTATTTCCGCTGCTAAACTTCCACAATCAACTGCAAAAAATGGTAACCCTAAGGTCCAAGCAGTAATCCACGGCCTTGCAATGATATTTATCGCATTTATTGGTGTTTGTATATTCCACTTATTGCAAGGCGATGAAATAATTCCTGCAACAATAATCATCAAGAATCTAACATTCCTTTTGGCCGCTATCGGATTACATGTGATTGCAGTAGCTTTGTCATGGAAATCAAGAGTTGCCGCTTCAAGAGATGTTGCAATGTCTGCATTTACCTGGAAGTGGACATTGATGGCACAGGCATTCATCACTTGGCACGCATTGGCAATTTGGCGTCAACTTGACCTAGCACCGATAACATCTAGTGGTACAGAGTTACTCATTGAAGAGGTTCTGTTGATGATATTTACAGTATTTATGGCAATCTGGACTCTGACATCAAGAGGTATCAATTCCAAATTGCCATTTTTCAACCAAAATAGTGCTCTTCCTTGGGGGCTGTCATTCGGTTACGCCTATGCTGGTTCGGTTGCAATGCTAACGGTAGTACTCGATGAGATTTCAAATGTGATGATGGCGGGGCATTTGGTGGTAATTTTGACAATCTTGTGGATGCAACGTTCGGTATTGAACAAACTTGTAGGAAATAGAGATACAGATATAGAAATTAGGCGAATCGCTGAATCTGCATTTGACAATAAAACGGCCACCTCAGAAGAAAATACTGAGGATAATGATGATGAAACCGAACCTCAACAAATTAGCGAAGAAGTTGATGATTGTGAAGAAATAGTCGAAGTTGATGAACTGGTAGAAATCGTTGAAGAAAACTCCCATCAAATGGAAGAAAACTGGCAAGAAGACTCCACAATTGATTGGGAGAAACAAGCCGATACAATTAGCGATGGAGTAGAATGGAAAAACGATGTTATTGAGTTAGATGACTAATAATGTCATTCGATTCCTGATAGCAAAGTTACCACTCTAATTGTATCATGCAGATCTTCGCTCACTCTCGCACCCAAAATTACTTGGGCATCAATATCTAATGCAGCAGTAAACAAACTTGCAACTGTTTCAACTTGACCAATAGTCATTCCTCGGCCACCTTCTATTTGGATTAAACATCCTTTGGCACCACTCACATCTAATTCTGCCAAAGGAGCCATCATAGCAGAATTTAATATTTCTTCAGGTTCATCAGCACGGCCAACACCGACTAACATAGTTGCACCTCCTTCAGTATCAACGATTGCACGCAGGTCCATCAAATCTAAATTAATTAATCCCATTCGTAGTAAAGTCCTAACCAAACCATCTACCAAATCTTCTATCCATTCAGCACCCATTTGCCATGCCGTTCCTTTTTCTCTTGCTTGTCTCGCAAGTCTTTCAAGTGATAATTGAACTGTAATATGTGCATTCTGTTGTAAACGTTCAAGACCTTCTGCGGCTATTTTTGCCCGCGTTTCTTGAACATCAAAAGGCAACGCAGCCACACAGAGAACTACGGCACCAGATTGTCTTGCTTGTCGGGCGAATTCATGCCCCGCACCTGTTCCAGAACCACCACCAAGCCCCACTAATAATACAACTAATTCTACATCTTCTAATATAGTTCTAACAAGAGGTGCAAGCCCCCTCATTCTTTGTTCGGCCAATGGAGGTAATGCTGCACAACCTACTGAATCCAATGTGTGACCCAAACGCAAAACATGAGCTGAATCGCAGCCAGATAAACTAGAATCATCTGCATCGATAAGAACTACATCCGCCCCTCTATCGCACTTTTCATATGCTCTTTTTGCCCAAGCACAACCCAATCCACCAACTCCGGCAATTAGGATTTGCGAGGACTCCATCACCTTAGTGGCTGCGTTGAACCTCAATGAACTTTGGCAGTAATAATAATGTCCAATTTCTAATCAACATAACGCAAATAACGCCTTCTTGCATCCCTTGCCCATGCGTTATCAGGTTCTAATTCTAGAACAATATCATAGTACTTTATTGCATTCTCAAATTCGGATAAATGGCGCCCATACAAGTGTCCGAGATTAGATAGAACCGGTATGCATTCTTCGTCATGTTCTAACATTTTGAGCAATAATTCTTCTGCTGCACCAAGAGCATTTTTCAGCATTAACTCCTCTGCCTCATCGAGTTGCTCTAACTGCTCATTGCTCAAGTTGTAAATATTATCGAAGGTATGACTTGACACTCTCTGCACCTGTATCGGCGGAGAGTGAACAGTGAATCAAACCTTCCCCAATAATACTCAATAATGTTGAAAAAAAGTGGCGCAATTGACATTCTCAGGCCGATAAATTTTCTTAGAATTTACTTTGTCTCGCCGGCATATCTAAAACGCCACACTGCGGGGCATTTATCCATCGCTAATGCAAGCAATGTTTAAGGGGTCTATCCAAGTCGCTAAAAACATCTTAGGTGTGGCTATGCGAGTTGGCTCTTTTTCTGCGAGAACTACACTTCTTCTGGGACTGGTCACGCTATTGCTTCTTCCAAGCATTGCAACATCATTGCATACCGGCATTGGTGGAGAACAAAGCAATGCTGGAGAGACCATTGATGATGTAGCAAAACAAGGATGCTTATGCCATAATGGTGCTGCTGATAATTCGGTTCAAGTAATCCTTGACAAAGTCCCATATGCTTGGAACGCCGGTGAGACCTACGAATTCCATTTACAACTAATTGGAGGCCCTGCTGGCGGAACTTATACTGCTGGATTCTCAATGCGAACTAGTGCTGGAGAACTCGCTGGTACCAATTTGCAGAATTGGCAGGATGATGTGACAACGCTCACACACACAGATGCATCTGCAAGTCAAGATGACCGTTCATGGACATTGACTTGGACTGCACCTGCTGGAGAAGAAGGGAGTGTTAATTTCTGGATTACAGGTAATTCAGTCTCTGGCGATGGACTTCCTGGACCTGACGACAAATGGAATCAACTATTATTCGCACTTCCTGAAGGTGATGCAGATAGTATTGCCATGGGAACAAGAACATTGTTTGCAGGTGATGGCAATGTCAGCCCTCCA
>DUCL01000112.1:0-776 GCA_012959845.1 Candidatus Poseidoniales archaeon | reverse complement strand
GTAGTAATGTATTGCGACTTCGATACAAATTGATGAGGAGAGGTGACCAGTAATGGATGACACAATCACCACATTATTGCGAGGTGTTGCAAAAGGAAACATCAGCGTTGAAGATGCGCGAACTGCTTTGGAAAATGCTTCCTTAACCGAAGACCAGATGCAAAAGGCAATCGACCATGGCGTCTTCAACCCTGCAGAACCAGGCTCAATAATCAGTGCTACTTTAGCACCATCAGGAGCATCTAATTTGGTAATGTTCTTCTTTGTATGGGGATTGTTTTGGACTTGCTATTGGTCGTTTTCAATGATGTATGGTTTGTTTAACCACTGGGATCAGCAACAATTATCATTCCACCTTGCAATGACACTTACAACCATCACAATGATGGGAATTATCTATCTCAAGTATGTCCTACCTGACACCATTATCGTCAAGTATGCAAGAAATAAGTTTGTACCTGAACATCAAAAGGACTGGAAGGAGTATAACTGGTGATTATTATGTCTCGTGAATATGACCTCAAACCCGCGCCTAGTGGCGAGGATTCCTCTGCAAAAGCAGTTGGTGATTCTCTAATCAATAGACGCCAATTCCTTAGTTATGGATTCAATACCGCTACTGGTGTATTGGCAGCATCGCTAGGAGTTCTTGGCTTCGCATCCCTTTTGTTACCTCCTGGTGGTAGCGGCGGGGGAGACCTTGCAGCAAAGTATTGGGCAAAAGGCCGTGAAGATGAAGCATGGTATGGGCCAATGCATGAACAGGTAATGAAGAA
>DUCL01000111.1 GCA_012959845.1 Candidatus Poseidoniales archaeon | reverse complement strand
GATTCTCACCGTTGATAATTCTCTACCGATTGCGATAATCTCCACCCCACTTGCTTCATTAACATATGATTCATCAGAACTGATTTGGTTTTCTGCAAATGGTTCCGGTGATTTCGATGCATGGTGTGGAACTTTCCCTGATGGTGATTGGCACTGTGCAGAAAATCAGCCTGCAGCAGGTTCAGAATTCCTAGTTGTTACATGGGAGAGTGATATTGATGGCAGACTTACTCCTGAAGGTGAGGATTGGTTGATTTTCGCTGGACGATTAAGTGAGGGAATACACAATATTACATTGAGTGTAGATGATGGAATACATAACCCGCAACTGACGACTATAGTTATTGATGTCACACAATCGGCTCCTGTATTAGGATTGGTCTCTCCGCTTGATGGAGAGGTGCTAAAGTCGTCTCAAGGAGTTAACTGGGATGCTACACAATCCGTTGATTTTGATGGCGATGATTTTGTGATGACCATTCGCAGTAATTTACTAAATGACCCGATTTTAGAAGATGTAGATCCATTTGTAACCCACATGACTATGCTATCCGCTGGAGTTCATACAATAGAGATTACATTAACCGATTCTACAGATAGAACGAGAACAGAATATATTACGTTAACAGTTGACGAATCCGACCCAAGAGCAATACTTATCAGCCCCGAAAATAGATTGTCAATATCTGCAGGGGATTCGGTAGTATTGGAGGAAGAATCCACCGATGCTGATGATGATATGGTGGTTCGTGAATGGAGATATTGGGCTCTCGGTGCAACTTGGCCAGAGGTAATTTCAACCAATTCATTGGACACTTACTCCTTAGCGCCAGGTGAACATCATCTATCGCTCTATGTTGAAGATTCAAGAGGCGGATGGGACGAGATTCACATCAATATCACCGTGCAGTCTAGTTTGCCAAAATTGGATGCCAATTCCTTGACGATAACGCCAGCAACATTGACTGCAGGAGAGAAGACCGAGTTCAAGGTTTCAATCATAATGTTAGATGAAGATGGAACTACACAAGATGTTAGAGCAACACTTACTCATGGAATACAATTTTGGGAATTTAATTTATCATATACAGGAGCAGATGATGTATGGAGTGGTACAATTGAACTTACAGCAAATGATGTAGGTAGGCCAAATTTGAAGATAATTGCAACAGATGGCGAAGGCGAAGATGCAGCGGTAGATGTAGTTTCAAAAACGCTCGTTGTAAATGCAGGAGTTGAAGATGGCAGAATAATGAAGTTTGTAATTGCAGCAACATCTTTGGTAGTTGTGCTTGGATTAATTGCCTTGGTTGCCAATAACCGCCGAAAGAAGATGGCAGAATTGGATATGATAGAATCTTGGGATGCTTTTGGACAAAATAAGAAAAACAAGCCAACCCAATCTAATGATGGAAAAACAGTACCTGAATTGGAAAGTGGCTTGACGGATAGCGCCCAAGAAGTAGAAGCTGAAGAGGCATCAATTCCACAAATTGAAGAAGCAATGCTTGAACAAAAGCCAAAACAAAAAGTTGAACTCGATTGGGACAATATTTGAGATATTATTCACAATAGAGAATGATAAATCTTCTCATAATCAATCGCATTATGTTCATATGTATATTTGGACAATACGCGTTCTCGACCAAGTTTTGCTTGTTCAATACGGCCTTCAGGGTCATCCAATGCAGCATTGACTGCTCTAGCCAAATCACTTGGGTTTCCACATTCAAATAATCCACCAACTGTTTCATCAATCATTTCGGTCAACGGCGCTTGGTTAACAGTGACAACAGGAGTACCACTTGCTAATGATTCAAGAGGGATCAAACCCTGTCCCTCATAATAACTTGGATAAACAACTAAATCGGCACTTCTAAAGTGCTGAGCAAGGTTCTCGAAAGACATTCCCCCTTTGATGAAAACAGCATGACCGACACCGAGTTTTTTTGCCTGTTTGAGTAGAGTGTTACGCATGTGGCCTCTTCCGATAATACAAAGTCTTGCACCAGGATTTTTTGCTAGTATCTCTGGCATTGAACGCAGTAATGTAAGATGTCCTTTGCGAGCAACTAGTCGCCCTACTGCTAGTAGTAGTGGCGTATCTTTACTAGGCCTACCACATAGTGAATCTTCATCTGCAGCATCATAATCATGACGCAATTTTTCATGGGCTAATTGTTCATCTTCATCATCTTGATTATTTGGCCGAAATACGAGATGGTCGACCCCATAAAGAATTGTTTCGCATCGCCAATCTGGCGCAGGACCATACCATCGTTTGAATTCTTCTTTGGTTGAATTACTAATTGCAACAGAAACAGATGATTCAAGCATACCTGCTTTTTCATATTTGGCATACCAAGACCCAGTGGTTAGGATTGCCAAGTCGTTTGGATTCTTCCACGTCGCCGCCTCTCGGTGCTTAGCAGCAAGTTTCATCCCTTCTTTTTCACCAATCCATGAACCGTTTAGTGCACAAACAACAGGTGCAATATTGTCTTCAACAAATCTGTATTCCTTTCTCTTCCAAGAAACAAGTGGAAGCAATGTATGCACAATATCAACATTTTCAATTTTGTTCAAGCGAATTAATGCTTTCAATGCGTGCTTGCCATATGAGCGTGTAAATGCCATTGGTAACTTTAACCAAGGCACTTCAATTATCGCAACACCGTGTTGGGCTGGAGCCATACCGCTATGTTTTCTTGTAATGATTGTAATATTATGTCCTAGAGATGCCAAATGTCCAGCAAGATGGAATACCACAGAGCCAATACCACCCCATCGAGGAGGGTATTCACCAGATACCATTGCTATGTGCATCAACCCTTCCACATTTGTTTAGCGTTTCAATATCACCTATTCAAGACAGCCTATGTAGCATATTATCTCTCCAATGCCTTCAAGGGGGTTACTCTTGTGGCCGGTGTATGAGCGAAGTTCTTCCAGTGACTGTAACTGTTATCCTTCCTACACGCAATGAAGAAGAGGCATTGGGCCCAACCGTTGATGCAATTCCAAGGGGTTGGTGCAAAGATTTGGAAATAATGATTGTCGATGGAAATTCATCAGATAGAACAAGAGAAATTGCTTTGGAAAAAGGAATCAGAGTTCATTTGGAAGATAGAAAAGGATATGGAAGGGCATACAGAACTGGTTTTGATGTAGCTTCCAATGATATTATTGTCACAATGGATGCTGATTGTACTTATCCAGCAGAAGTTGTCCCTCAATTAGTAAAGAGATTACTTGACGATGAGTTAGATTTCATCACCTGTGATCGTTTGAGCCTTGCAGAAGATGGGTCAATGTCAGGATTACATGGTTTCGGCAATTGGGGATTATCTTTTACAGCCCGCATGTTATTTGGCTACGGTCTTAAAGATTCACAAACAGGAATGTGGGTATTCCGTAAGTCTATTTTCAATGATGATAGAATGAGGCCAACAAATGACGGTATGCCACTTTCAGAAGAAATCAAAATCCTTGCCCGCAAATTTTTGGGTAAGAAAAAGGCAATTGAGATTTCTGTACCATACCGTCCTAGGGTAGGGGAAGCAGAAATCCATACATGGGGAGATGGTTGGAAAAATTTCAAATTTTTATTCGCTCGCCGGTTTGGACTAAATAGAACATTGACCCCTTGGGGCGGAAGAGATTCAAATCCAGATTCAACAAAGGGCGATTTACCCGAGCAATCGTCCTAAGCATAGAATCAAAGGTAAGTGGCGCGAGCCCTATTCATGGCAGAAGAGGGCATTGATGCAGTGCTTGTTGGAACTCTTGATTCTGAATCAAGCGGTTCATCTAAGGAGTTGAATGTTGCTATTGGCTCAACAATTGCAATTTCATTCATTTTTTTATTATTAGCGGCGATATTAGGTCCTGCGTTAACAACTGGAGATAACGCGAATGATAACGATGGTTCCGAATTTCAGGGAGATCAGGTTTACTTCACTTGGAATGAACCAGAATATATGCCACGTCATGAGGAATGTATAGATCCTGATAACGGTCAAGATGCTGGTTACGAAGGCTACGGGGTTGGATATGAACCAAGTCTTTCAATCGACAGTCAAGGAAATTTGTTCGTGACTGCTCACAAAGATTTGGCTTGG
>DUCL01000110.1 GCA_012959845.1 Candidatus Poseidoniales archaeon | reverse complement strand
GTTAGCCAGGAACAATTTCTTATTGAAGGAATTAATTGGTTGGAGATGCTGGCAAATGATAATTCAAAACTTGAACAATTAAAACTTCAAGCAAGAAAATATGCTGAAGAAAATATGTCTTGGAGCCATTCCATCGATGCTCTTGAAAAAGTACTCAAATCTATTTCTCAATAAGTTGCTCATATATTTGCAGCCATTTTTGCTGGACATTTTCTATTTTGTATTGAATTAATTGTTGTGAAAAATCAATATTACCAGAATTAGATTCTATGGTTTCAAGAATAATGTCAACCCATTGTTGTTTGTTTTCTAATGATGCTTTACCGATATTGTCTGGTAATTGTGCAAGACTATCATTAGCAATAATCGGCAAGCCGCAAGCCATCGCTTCCAAAATTACCAATGGTTGGCCCTCCCATTTACTAGGTACTAAGAGAATATTTGAATTATGTAAATTTTCAATTTTTTGTTGTTCACTAATCCAGCCCATTGCATTAATCCAATCTTCTTTACAATTTTCAATTCCACTCATTGAAAGAGTGATTTCTGGATTTGATTTTCTAGCCATTGTTGCAACCTCAATTGCAAATGTATGGCCTTTAACTGGGTCGTTTCTGCCCAGCAACAATAACTTGCCACCAATCCTTTCAATTGAAGAATCCATTACGAGATTTGGATTGACCGGGTTTGAAATAACTTCTACATCACCTATCATCGGTTGCAATATTGCTTTCCATTCCTCACTCAATACAACGGTTTGCACCTTTTGCTCGGATAGAAATTTTTTCATTTTAGTTGCTCTCTTTGCACTCGGTGAATTTGTTCCACTCGGGTCAAGCCAGGTATTGAATTTACCACTGTGAATATGAACGACTGTAGCAATGTTGGCTTGACGTGCCTTGATTACAAAACGCTTCTTTCTGCGCCAAGACCAATCGGCAGCGGTGTGAATGTGGATAATATCTGGCTTAGCGTCGGGCCTAGAAATAATTCGCGATAAACTCTTAATCGCCTTTCTGTAGGCTTTCCATTTCGTTATTATTGAACCTGTTTTGTGACTAGATAATAATGATGCTTCATAGCCCGAAGGAGGATTATTTGCCAAAGACAGCATGACATTTTTGATACCACCATTAGACTCGCACGGGCCAATATGTAACACCCGTCTCATAATGTGAGGCAATCTGTCTTGTAATCTAAAGATGTAAGTGGATTTGCCGTTTATTGCTATGTTTTTGGGCAAGGGCTCAAATCACAATCCCCTGTCAAGGTAAATATGGTGCTGGCTCCAATGGTGATTGAAGCGAGCCTATGGCTTGCTGCAACAATACCATTTGCTAGACATTGGTGGTCAATGAAAAAGTGGAATAATATACAACTTGAATACCCTGAAAATCCAAACCAAGAAACAGATAATTGTGTGATTTTGCTTCCGGTTTGGAATGAAGCGATGATTATTGAGGATAAATTAATTGATCTTTCCAAACAATTTGCCGGCCCATATCATCTCATGGTTATTGATTCTAATTCAACAGATAACACTGTATCTCTTTGTAATGAATGGATTAGTAATAATCCTAATGCTTTTTCTTCCTTCCAATTAATTGAGATGCCAGTAAGACTTGGAAAAACAACAGCTGTAGCAAAAGCGATTGAAGAAATCCGAACAGTGGGTAAGTTCGAATATATTTGTATGACCGATGCTGATGCAACTCTTTCACCAAAAGCCATCTCTCGATTGCTTGGTTGGTTTTCTGATGGAACCATTGGTGCGGTCGGTGCACTTCCCAGACGAATAGGTTCAAGAAGTGAAGAAGAAAGTCATCGCAAAACATTTGATGCCATACGCATTGCAGAATCAAAAGCAGATAGTACCCCCTTTTTAGAGGGGTCTTGCATGATTTGGCGAACAGAACTCGTATCTGCCTCTGACTTGAATACAATGGCAAATGCCGATGATGCACAAATTGCGACAACTGTTCGTCTCAAGGGTTTACGCAGTATTGTTGATGAAAGTGTTTGGTTTGAAGATATGGCACCTCCAACTTTGAAAGGCCAAAGACGTCAGAAAATCCGCAGAGGTCAAGGCTTGCAACGTCTCCTCCTCAGCAAACGTTCCAGATATTTTGATAATAGACTAGGCACATTTTCAATAATTCTTAGAAGAGAAGCATATTTCCATATCATCTCTCCTTTGCTATATGGTGGATTTGCAGTTGCAGCGATAACGCGTTGGATTAGTATCGCTATTGGCGAGTCTCCTGCTGCAGAATCGCTATCAATGCTACACATCATATTCACCATTGCTGAATTGGTTAGTATCCTTGCCTGGGCCAATGGGCGTTTTGGACTGAAGGTACCTTATCTATCACCATTTGATACTGTTTATTCAGGTAGCGAAATATTACTATTGTCTCTGGCTAAATCAGCACGGGGCCAGTCGCTTCACATGTGGCAGCAACATAGTGATGTTAGAGATTTACTAAGCCGCAAGGAATAGTCGATTGAATCCTGTAATGACCAAGTGTTAACAGGATGTCGTTATTTGAAAATAAAAAAAGCCCCTCCGATGACCGCAGCCATCAAAGGGGCGAATTACGAATTTCCGCAGAAATACGTTTTTACTTGAATAGATGTGTTTAGTCAGAAACTAACTTCACTCTGCAACTGCAGTTGTCTCATCTAGGGTCTTTCCTTCACGAGTATCTGTGATGGTTACCTTGATGACACATGTTCCGCTTGTGCACAGGTCTTGTCCGCTTTCAACGATTGTTACACCGTCACCGACAGACCAGAATTGGTCGCCAGTTGTTCCGAACTCTATTAGGTCACAGTCTCCGCTTGCATCACCATTGGAGCAAGTTACAGGTGCGCCGTTGTCGACAGAGATCTTCACTGAGACAGATGCCCAGTTCAAGTCACTACCTTGGCTCATTGTAATACGGACTAGATCGTCTCCAGTTCCGTCGGTCACAGACCCAGTTGCGTCTTCGCCAGCAAAGGCGTAGAGCGCGAAACCACTTACATAAGGAACTTGCAAATCTAAGATGCCTGCGATAGCAGCCCCAGGTTCATCAACAACAATAAGCGCAATCGAATGAATACTTCCGCTTGAGCCAGGAATTTGAATCCAATCAGCGATTGGAATCGTAAGATTGGTGAATTCTCCAGTACAGATTGTAGGATAGTCTACATTTCCATCTAAATCAATATCCCATCCACAAGAAATATTGTCCCCATCAGGGTCAACTGCAGCACTGTATACTGAAAGAGTAATGCTGGTAACCGTCGCATCACCAGTAGTTTGATTAAATATCAAATTTTCTACCATTTGTTGATTTGTATTGATGAAAAAGGTAGAGGATGGTTCATTGTTGTCAGAGTGTGTGTGTGAATCTTCACCATCAGCGGGCGTGATTGTATCATCCACTAATCCGAAACATCCGGTTAAAATCAAAAGGCTGGCCAAAGTCAATACATTTATTGCTCTCAATAGTTGCATGTTACGAGCAATTATTGTGAGACCTTTAATGTTGTCCCGATGACAATTGATTAGATTATTGTAGCAAGGGATTCAATATGCGCGGTAGTCCATCGGTAGAGCAATAACCGCGCATGTTTCTTTATTTTGATGGCCTTTTTATGTTAAGTTCATAAGCCGTCGCGGAAGCAAGAGAATTTAGAGAGGGGTGTATCTCATGCTGAACGTCACGGCCCGACAAGAATTAATGAGTAAAATCGTTGATACACTTGGTGTTGTAGTAGAAGATGCCAGGTTTGATTTTGAAGAGGATGGACTACATATTCGTGTAGTCGATCCATCTCATGTTGCAATGGTTAAGTTAGATGTAGCTGCAGCGGCGTTTGAAACTTGGGAACTTGATGAAACTAAGGTTGGTTTTGATATTCGTAAGTTGAAGGAATTGATTAGTTTGGGCGGTGCAAATGATATTGTTGAATTTTCATATGGTGAGGAAACCGGTGTCCTAACAATAAACTTAGGAAAGATTGACCGAAATATTCGCCCCCTGGATAATTCAATAATGAATCCACCAGCAGTGCCAACTCTTGATTTCCCTTGCAAGGTAGTTATCGGCGGTGCTGAATTTTCACAAGCACTTCGCGCAGC